>CAZCNI010000094.1:0-7195 GCA_964499765.1 uncultured Polyangiaceae bacterium | reverse complement strand
CGCCATATTGGAATATGCTTACCGCTCTACGCGCGCGCGCGTGTCGCGTTGGTTCTCAGTTGGATCACGAGTCATTGCGGCAACAGGGTGGCGGGAACGAGCTGAGAGCACGATTTGGCCACCCCCGACGGCGACAGGTATTCGCAAGTAGGGCGCTCAGATTGCAAACCATGAGGTGGTTGATACCAATAATTGGACTTGTGCTCATCGCGGGTTGTGCCCGCCGCAATCGTGTTGGCGAGCATGTTTGGGTTCTCTATGAATCAAGGCCGGTTCGGGCCTTCATTGTCGAGAAGACGGGCGAGTCTCGCGTACGTGTACAATTCGAAGGCTGCGACTCTACTTGGCAGCGCGAAGTGACAACAGACAGAATCACGGATCGGGTCAGCGATGCTGAGTCACTGCATCCACCTGCGCTTCCGGCTTGCGCGCCGACGAGCGCGACTCGCAAAGGCGACACCATCGGCCTTGCGGTTCCATATAGGGTGGGTGACCGAATTCGCGTGAAGTGGAGAGGCTCCAGTTACAACGCTACGATTGTGGAGTTTGTACCCCCCGATCGCATGCGTGTTCACTACGAGGGGCTCGAAAATGCCTGGGACGAGACGATAGCGACTGATCGGATCGAGGGAGCGCGCTAGTATGGTTCTACCTGAAGCATACGGGCCGTAGTCTTCAACGAAGTCGAAATCAAGCCAGCGAGTTGTTCCTACGCAACTCGCTCGCCAGACTCGCGGAGCGTGCTAGGTCGTGCGACCTCATGACAGAAATTGTTCGTTCCGACTTGCGCAACATAGCCATCATCGCCCACGTGGATCACGGCAAGACCACATTGGTGGATGCAATGTTTCGGCAAACCGGTGTGTTTCGGGACAACGAAGAAGTCGTTGAGCGAGTCATGGACTCAGGCGAGCTCGAGCGAGAGAAAGGCATCACGATTCTCGCGAAGAATTGCAGTGTCCGTTACGGCGAGACGATGCTGAACATCATCGATACTCCCGGACATGCTGACTTTGGGGGCGAAGTCGAGCGCACGCTCCAAATGGCAGACGGAGCGATATTACTGGTCGATGCCGCTGAAGGGCCGTTACCGCAGACTCGCTTCGTTCTAAAGAAAGCGATTGAGCTTTCGTTGCCAATCATCGTGGTGGTCAATAAGATCGACCGCCAGGATGCGCGTCCAGACGAAGTTCTCAATGAAATCTTCGACTTGTTCTGCGATTTGGAAGCGTCTGATGCTCAGGCAAATTTCACCGTACTCTACGCGATAGGAAAGCTTGGCATCGCGAAACGTGACCTCAATGATCCCTCGACGAACCTCACGCCGTTGCTTGATACAATCATCGAACGAGTTCCGGCTCCGGTGGGGGATGTGGATGGGGGGACTCAAATGCGAGTCAACAACGTGGAGCACGACGACTACGTCGGCCGTCTTGCCATTGGACGGATCGTGCGCGGGCGCCTGGCTCCCGGTCAGAACGTAGCTCTAATTCAGGAGGAGACTACGAGCGTTCAACGCATCAGTGCGCTCTACGGCTATGTGGGTACCCATCGCGCAAAACTGGAGTCGGCCAAGGTCGGAGACATCGTGGCGCTTGCCGGTTTCGAAAATGTACAGATTGGCGACACGGTTACGTCCCCTGAGATTCAAGAGGCACTGCCCAGAATCAGCGTCGAGGAACCAACCATCAAGGTTGCCTTCTGTGTGAGCACGTCACCCTTCGCGGGACGCAATAGCAAGTGGGTAACTTCGCGTCACCTTCGAGAAAGGCTTGAGAAGGAGTCGCGACGAAACTTGGCGCTTCGCGTTGAGTTCACTGACGAACCCGATACGTTCATCGTCCACGGACGCGGGGAGCTCATGTTGGCGATTTTGGCCGAGACGATGCGGCGTGAAGGCTACGAGTTCTGCATGGGAATGCCTGAAGTCGTCGTCAAGAAAGTGGACGGCGAACTCAGTGAACCCGTAGAATTGGTCGTGGTTGACGTGCCTGACGAGTACGTGGGTTCAGTCACGATGCGACTCGGAGAACGACGCGGTCAAATGGTGCACATGAGCAACCTTGGTTATGGTCGTGCTCGCATTGAGTTCAAGGTGCCGTCTCGCGCACTGATTGGCTTTCGCTCGCAGTTCTTGACCGAGACAAGAGGTACTGGGCTGCTCAACACGATCTTCGATGGCTGGCAGCCATATCGAGGTGCCCAGCTGCGCCGTTCGAACGGTGCCATCGTGGCTGATCGGGCAGGATCGACTACGGGCTACGCGCTATTTCATTTGCAGCCCCGCGGTGTGCTTCTGGTTGACCCGGGTGTGGACGTTTACGAAGGGATGGTCATCGGCGAGCACAATCGACCCAATGACCTCGACGTAAACGTGACGCGAGAGAAGAAGTTGACAAATATTCGAGCTGCCAATCGAGATGAGAACATCATTCTTGCGCCTAGTCGTTCCTTGAACATCGAGACTGCGTTGGAGTTCATCGATCGCGACGAATTGGTTGAGATCTCACCTGAAGCGATTCGTGTCAGGAAGCGTATCTTGAATTGTTCGAAACGGCCGCGACGCGATGAGGCCGTGAAGTCTGAATAGCGACCTTCAGACTGCGATAGGCGTGCTCTTCAATGCGCCGCTGGTTGCTGGCCTCATATCGGGTGTAACCCCTCTGTGCTGGAAGTTGATGAGGTGCGTTGCGCCAGAACATACGAGAGGTGGTCGAGCAAGCAGCGGGTGGTTCGCGGGTCAGTAGCACTGAGCGCGACCGTCATCGGGTCTAGACTCGACGGCTCCAATTCTGGACTATTGACGAGATCAATCTTGTTGAGCACGGTGATGCGAGGTCGGTCACCCAGATCGAGCTGAGCCAGAAGTTCAGCCGTTGCTCGCATGTGTTCGGGGTGCTCTGGATCCGAGACGTCTACTACTTCCACCAGCACATCTGCGTCAGCTGCTTCTTCGAAAGTCGCCCGAAATGCGGTGAAGAGGGTCTCGGGCATGTCGCGGATGAAACCGACGGTGTCCGACAAGATGACTTGCTGTTGGCAGGGCAGCATCAATTGCCGAGCTCGCGGATCAAGGGTTGCGAAGAGTCTGTTCTCCGCAAGCACGCCTGCGTGCGTTAACGTGTTCAGAAGGGTGCTCTTTCCGGCATTGGTGTAGCCCACAATGGCTACCGTCGGTATTTCAGCAGACAGCCGCTTGTGCCTGCGTTGGGCTCGCTGTTTCATGAGCTGCTTGAGTTCATTCTCAAGGCGCTGAATGCGCTCGCGTGCCCGGCGACGACCGATTTCGAGTTTCGTCTCACCTGGACCCCGGCCACCGATGCCGCCTGTGAGGCGGCTGAGGGCGTCGTCACGTGAGTCCAAGCGAGGCAATGCATACTTCAGTTGCGCTAATTCGACCTGCAGCTTGCCGTCGCGCGACTCAGCTCGTTGCGCGAATATGTCGAGAATCAATTGCGTGCGGTCGAGAACTTTCAAATCCGTGTGACCGGCTATTCCGCTGATTTGTGCCGCCGAGAGAGTCCCATCAAAAATAAGCGATTCTGCATCCAGTTCGATGGCGCGCAGCACGATTTCTTCGAGTTTACCCTTGCCCGCTACGAACTTGGCGTCGAGTCGGTCACGGAGCTGTATAATGCGATCGACGACGGCTACTCCGGCCGTTTCCGCCAAACTGGCTAGCTCGTTCAATCGTGACTCAGCACGTTGTACTCCACCCACTCGTTTCTCCGCGACGTGAACCAATAGGGCACGACCGTCTTTGGCCGTGACTTCTCGAGTGGTCGAGCGACGCGCAAACTCCTGTTCAAGTGCTCCGATCAGCGCGTAAAAATCTGGCTGAACTTGACCCCAATGAACAGGTCCCTCGACGCGATAGGGGGAGTCTTTTGCCGAGTACGTGGGCACGTTGCATGCGAACGTGAACTGACGTGGTTCACCGTCGGGACTTAGCAATACAGCAGCCACCAGATCGAGGCGCAGACGTGTGAGGTCTGTGAGGTCGTCCCGCGACAGCGGCTCGTTGAACAGATGGGTGTGCACCAACCGAACGCCACGAAACCTACCTTGGGCTGCGCGTAACCTCCCCACATCGGGCAACAGTAACCCTGTTGCCGTGCCCACGATGACACAGTCAATGGTGCCTGACCGATGCACGAGCACCCCCACCTGACGCGAGGACTCGCGCGAGGCTTCGGCCAGTGACTGCATGAGTTCAGTCGTGGCGATTCGATCTGCTGGCACGCGGCGTCGATAGATACGTTCGAGGGCCTTGATTGCCTTTGGAGCGAGACCGGAAGTAGAACCCTGAATTTCAACCATGTGGCCAGTAGAGGCGTCGGGGTTAGTTAAGCATGTTCTGGAGATTTTGCATCAGTGGGCCTGAGTGATACGATGGGGGCGGCGTGCTCATGGAATACTTCGGGCCCACGCCCCCCGCGGTTTTCTGCACATTCAGTGGCCGGTGAGCATGACCGCGAAATTCGAAGTCGTTGGATGCAGATGTTACATCGAGTGGCCACAGTAGCTGCCAATTCATACCGGGAGAGTGTCAGAGCCCGAGTGTTGCACGGGCTGTTTGGTCTTGCGGTCGCGACGGCCGGTTATGCAATGGTCGTGGGGGCCTATGCGCTGCGTGACACATTGCGCGTCGTCAGCGATCTTGGCGCGGCGAGTGTATCTATCTACGGGATCATCGTGGCCGTTGTGGTCGGCGCGACTTCGCTATTCCGTGAGATTGAGCTCAAGACAATATTTCCCATCCTCGCTCGTCCCATTCGGCGTTGGGAATACCTCATAGGTAAATTTCTTGGGACCGTGATAACTCTAGCTGTCTTCATTCTCGCAAATACGGGAGTTCTTCAAAGCGCGATTGCGGTGCTTTCTGGAAGAAGTGTCTGGATGGTTGTCTCGGTTTGGCTGGTTTCGTTCGCAATGTTGGGCGCAATAATGCGTTGGATCCCCCAATACCGAACGTTTGCTTTGGTTCCGTGGGCACTGTTCGTGTTTGCTGCTAGCTGGTGGTTAGGGCTGACTGCACCTGAGGACACTCAAGTGCTTGCAGCGTCGGCCACGCTGGCGTTTTGCGAGGTCGCTATCGTGACCGCCATTGCTCTGGTCTTCGCATCATTCTCTTCTCCATTTCTAACAGCGCTGCTTACTTTTGGGTTGGTCGTGGTTGGACGTTCCGCTGACTCATTGATGCACCTGCCCGTGAGGGTTTTTGGCTCAGCCCTCACGAAGATAGCGGCGTTGATTGGCAAGGCCGTTCCGAACCTAATGATCTATCTTCCTCCGCGCGGGCTTTTGATCGGTGAGGTAAGTGGCGTATCGGTGGCTGGTTACGTGGCTCGGTCTGGCATGTATGCGCTAGCCTGGTGTGCGGCTTTGTTGATATCCGCGGCAGTTATCTTCAATAGGCGAGACTTCCAATGAGTGTTGGCCAGCGGTGGTATCTGACCTGTCTCGTTTTGGCCGCGGCTGTGCTTTGGAGCGTGTCCATTGAGCGATGGTTGGCGCTAGAATCTGAGCGTGCTCTGCGGAACAGTGATCGTGCCTTTGATCAGGGGCAACTGAGGGTCGCACTGCAATCGGCCCTACGAGTAAGTATGGACCGGCCAGTGCTCTCCCCGTCAGCTCAACAAGCCGCAGACCGTCTGCGCGCAATTGCAGTCGGTTCCGAGGCAACCGGGAGACGCAGAAGCGCTCTACTGGCATGGTCGAGTTTGGCTGCAGCGTCGTTTGAGCCGGCACCTATGGTGGCCAGGCCTTCATTCGTTGGGCGAGAAGCAGTTCAGCACATCGAAGGACTTCTGCCGAGCAGGAGCGATGTTCGGGACAACGAGCTGCTGCCGAAAACGCACGGTGCAGCCGTAGCGGCAATTGGTTCGAAATATGACGCTGGTGTGTCGTCGCTGCTATTCCTTGTTGCAATAGCTTTGACTGCGTGGATACTCTCTTTCAGCGAAGGTAGTTGGTATATTTTTGGACGTACCGTCCCAAGTCCACGATTGGCTCGCGTTGCATTGCTCGTGTTCGCGGCGCTCTCCTGGTGTATCGGCTGGGTATTCGTCTGAGTTACTCCCATGTCAAGACCACTCACTCTGACTCCAATCTGGCACGCTTGCGTGGCCAGATTCTGTCAGTTTCTCGAGTTCGAAGAGCGGGCATCGCCGCACACTGTAGCGAGCTACGGACGCGATTTGCACCAATTTGGAGATTTCGCCACCGAGCGACTGCGGAGAACCCCGAACTTGATGGACGTGGACAGGCTCCTCATCCGTTCGTGGCTATCGACGATTTCTCGAACCGGGCAGGCGAGCACACTGAGTCGAAAGTTGTCGAGCCTAAAGTCATTGTACCGCTACCTAGAGCGGAATGATGTCTGGAGCGAAGATCCGACAGCGCTCATCCGCAATCCCCGCGTGCCGCGCAAGTTGCCAAGGTTACTAAATGCCGAGCAGACGTCTGAGGTGGTCGAGGCTCCTAGCCGACAAGCTACTAATGTTCTTCCAGCGCGCGTTCGTGATCGCGCCTTGCTGGAGTTGTTGTATGGCTCAGGTCTTAGGGTAAGCGAACTAGTTTCACTTGATTTGGACTCTATTTCGGCCGACGATGATGAGATCCGCGTGGTGGGTAAGGGTCGCAAGGAGCGAGTTGTCCCCATGGGTTCCAAATGCCGAAAAGCATTGGATGCCTACCTTGTGATGCGACCGGTGTTCGTTCATCCCAGGGCAAACGCAGGAGCCGAAAATGCCATGTTCCTGACCCGGCTAGGTCGCCGAATTTCCGTTCGATGGGTACAAAGATTGATTCGGCGATATGGTGAACTAGGATCGGGGCGATCGGATGTCCACCCACATACACTACGACATTGCTGCGCCACGCATATGCTCGAAGGCGGTGCCGATTTGCGAGCAATCCAGGAATTGCTGGGCCACAGCAACCTCTCCACGACTCAGCGGTACACCCAGCTTTCCACTGAGCAATTGGTTCGAGTGTACGACGCGGCGCATCCCCTGGCGCGCCAAAGCGAGATAAAGAAGCGGCGGTCACCTACTAAGTTCGGATGATCTAATAGGGTGCGACACTTGAATCCCGACGACGACCCCAATATTGACAAGGAACCGCCCGTGTCCGAGGACGACACTCTGGCGCAGCTTTCGAACGACGAACGGCCCGCTGCTGCGGCAACTCG
>CAZCNI010000093.1:0-7210 GCA_964499765.1 uncultured Polyangiaceae bacterium | reverse complement strand
TGCGCGGCTGTTCAGATGTCAACACGGCTCGGGCGTATTTTGTCCCAGCCGGCCTCGAAGCCACGTATCACGCACCGCGCCTTGAGTCCATAGGTCGCAAAGACTAAAAAGACCGCGCTTTCTAGCAATCGGAACACATCTAGTTCCCAGCGAACAACGCGTTTCTCGCTAGAAAATGAAGGTCTTGCTCACTTCGGGCGTCTCGTTCTTTCGATTGCCTTTGGGCAATAGCTTTCCAAAACGGTAGGGCTGCCCGCGATTTCCAGGAAAGTTTTGTTACGTTGGTGCGCAGGGGCCCGGCCCTGCGCACGGCACCTTGTGAAGCAGCTCCTAAGACTTTCGCATTTTGCGCAACTAGCTAACTTAATTCCACGTGATATTGTGCGATGCTCGTGGACAAGGGCAGACTCGTTACAACTGTCGCATAGGCGAGGCCATCCGTGGGCGATTCACCCACCGACCCCACCCCGACGATGCGCAGATCGTCGATTTGTCGCTGAAACGGCGCGTGGCTGCCCCCGCAAACTATGATATCTGCCGGGTCATCTCCCACGAGTGCAATCAGCTCTTCGTCGGTCTGATCAAACCTGAATGGCTCATCAGGATCTACCGGTGAACCATGAATGACGAGCATCTCATGTCCGGACTCGAGGGGGAGGCGAGCCGCGGTTTGCAATTGGCCGAGCCGGGTCACGATCAGCTGACCAAGCTCACGTCGGGTGCGTCGGAGTTGTTCGATTCGCTCGGATTGCTCGGGAAATTGCTGCTGCAGTTGGTCGGGGTTCAGCGCTGATACGGCCCGATCCGACGTGCCCTGTACGCAGAGCGCCTGGTTCTGTACGAGCAGTTTCCACACCCCGAGCGGATCCGGACCAGGGAAGCATAAATCACCGCAGACGACGACCTGGTCGTAACCCCAGTGTTCCGCCTCCTGCAGGACCTGGCGCAGGGCATTGGAGTTTCCGTGAATGTCCGAGATGCACAAAAATCGCATGAAGCGTGAGCTTCTAGCATTTTAGTACTCGCAGGGTTACTTTCGATTACGATGCCGTAAGTGGCGACCGCGCGTGATGTTCTGATCGAATTTGCTCAACGCCTCGATCCGGATCGTGCGCGCGACCTCGAAAGACAATTCGGTCAATCAGTTGGCTCGGGGGTGGCAGTGGCCTTGGGCGTTGTATTCCCACAGTTCTGTCCCGGCGCTGAATGGCAACGCAAGGGATTGGCGCAGATCGAAATTGATGGTTGGCGAGTGCCCAGGACCCGAGCCGCATTCGAAGAAGAACGCAGTGCGCTGTTGCAGAGTAGGCGCCACCGCACGGAACAAGGCGAGGCGGCTGATGATGGTCAGGATGACCAGCGTTCACAGACACTGGTTGCCATGCGCCGCTGCGCTTGGATCGAGCGAGCACGGATTGCATTGCGCGAGCTGCTACCGCACACGCTCGGGGGTGCGACGCTCCTGGCGACGATGCATGAAATCTCCTGGCTTGCGGAGGTTCTGCTTGAGTGTGCCTGCCAGGAGGCGAGCGAGAGCGTTGCTCGTCGTTTTGGTTCACCACGGACGCCAGCAGGGGACGCGTCAGAGTTCTTCGTTCTGGGGATGGGAAAACTCGGTGGACTGGAACTCAATCCGGGTTCGGATGTTGACGTGTGTTTCTTCTATGATACCGACGAAGGCGGCTCGGAAATCTCGCAGCATGAGCATTGGACTCGCGTGTCCCAACGCATTGCGCACAACGTGGAGTTGCCAACGAGCGATGGCTGTGCATGGCGCGTGGACCTGCGATTGCGACCTGAAGGTTCGCAAGGGACGATTTGTAATTCGTTGGCCGCCAGCGAACGCTACTACGAGACCTGGGGACGACTATGGGAACGGACAGCCTTGATTCGCGCTCGACCGGTCGCAGGTGACCATGTGCTCGGTACACGATTCCTGAGTGAGGTCGTGACCCCGTTCGTGTACCAGCGTGAAGTCGACCCATCGATTGTTCATGCGCTTTCGGCGTTGCTCATTCGCTCGCGGCTAGAGTTGCACGTTGACACCGACCGAGACCTCAAGTTAGGAGTCGGTGGCATTCGAGAGGCCGAGTTCTTCGTGCAAGCGCTGCAGCTCATTTGGGGCGGTCGTGAGCGGTCGCTGCGGGTTCCGGGCACTTTGTCCGCACTCGATCGGTTACTGGGTGCTGGTTTGGTTGCCGAGCGTGAGGCCCGCTCCATCGCGGAAGCCTACACGCTGCTGCGGACGGTCGAGCATCGTATTCAATGGCAGTCGGCGATTCAAACACACTGTCTGCCCAAAGATGAACGTGACCTGGAGCTCATCGCCAGAACGCTTGACTTGCGAGATGCGCAAGATCTCTTGCGTGAAATAGATCGCGCTCGGTCAATCGTGACGGAGGCATTCAGTGGGCTGAGTGAAGGAAGAGCCGGGCCTAGCGCGCGCCATGTAGCGTTGTTTACTGTGCTTGAACGGATCAATTCCAGCGTTGAGCCAGCAGTGATGCATGGTACTGAAGACCCTGCAGGCAACGCGCAGTCGAACCCCGGTCGCCTGCTGAAGCCGCCAGCTGCCAGTGCTGTTCATGGTGATGAAACCTTGGAAATCGGAGTCTCCAATGAGTTACTCGAGCACTACGCAGTGCTCAGTCGACGTCCGGATGGAATGTTGGGGAGCCTTACCCGTGAACGCTACCCGCAATTCACCGACTGGCTCTTGGATGCCGTGGCCCAGTCTCCTGACCCGAATCGAGCGGCGCTCGGTTTGCGATTGGTGTTCGGTCGCATCAACCACCCATCCCCCTATTTTGCTGCGTTCGCTGAGGATGAACACGCAATTCGCCGGCTGGTAACGGCATTGGCCTCGAGCCCATTCATCAAGGATACGCTGGCGGGTTTTCCCGATTCGCTCGATATCGTGATGAGTGTGGGCGGAGGGGTTGAAAACCCGCGGAGCGTCGTGGCTCGCGAACTGCACGTGGCAGCCGTGACACGATATCTGGATCGATACGAGAAATTCGATGCGGTAGTCACTGCACTGCGACGAGCCAAGTCTCGTCTATTCGTTGAGGTAGTGATTGCGGACTTGAGTGGAGCCATCGAGTTGCGCCAAGCCCGGCAAACGTTGAGTGACCTCGCAGACGCCAGCCTGGATCAGGCGGCGCACCAAGTCTTTGGCGGTGCGCCGCGCGGTCTTGGCATTGTGGCACTTGGTAAGTTGGGAGCTCAGGATCTTGGTTACGGTTCTGACCTGGATGTGATCTTTCTCTACGACTCGGCGCTTGCCCCGGACCCAAGCGAAGCCCAGGCATTTTTCATCCGACAAGCTCAACAGATCATTCGCTTGGTTTCTATGGCGCACCCGGCAGGTCCTGGCTACGAACTCGACGTGCGTCTGCGGCCTAGTGGCTCGCAAGGAATGCTCGTAACCTCGCTCGCGGCTTTTTCCCGCTACCACGGCGTTCACTCGGATGAGACCGGTGAGTTGCGACCCTGCGTGGTTTCGAGTGGTGCTGCGTGGGAACGGCAGGTCCTGCTCAAAGCCCGGGCGTGTGCCGGCGACCTTGATGTTTCGATGCGCGCGGTCCAGCTGGCGCGCAAGGCTGCCTACACTAAGGAGCCACCCGATGTTCACGAGCTGCATCGACTGCGGTTGCGCATGCAGCGCGAGCTCGGACGTGAGCGCGGGGGTCGGTTTGACCTCAAGACGGGGAACGGCGGACTCTTGGATATCGAGTTTGCCACTCAATGGTTGCAAATGGTTCATGGCGACGACCCGCGCGTCCACACGAACAGTACAGAAGATGCTCTCGTAAAATTGCACCAGGCGGGCTATTTGGCAGAAACGCACTTTCAGGTTTTCCGCGAGGGGTATGATTTTCTTCGTCAGCTCGAGCAACGCCTGTTTATCATTCACGGTCGTGGCACGTCTTCGTTCGACATGGAATCCGCGGACTGGCCGCAATTGGCGCGAAGAATGAGGCTTCAGGATCCACGAGCGCCTGCTGTAGAATTGCTCACGACCAGCTACAAGGACGTGACGCTGGCGATTCGTAGCTCTTACTTGGCGGTACTGGAAGTCACCTGATGGCCCGGGTCGAACAGGACAACACAACGGGGGCAGAAACAAAACCGACGGGGGCAGGGGCGAAACGAAGTTGGGCAGCGGGCAAACCAACGGGGGTAGTGGCCAAACCAAGGCGTGCAGCGCAGAAACCAAGGCATGCAGTGGAGAAACTAATGCGTTTTTCAGTTACAGCAGAAGGGGGACGCGGCACCAGGAGCCGGGGGCGTTTCTACAGGGCACTGGTGCTGCCTGCTTGCGGGAACGGCCGCTGCCGCTGAGAATGAGACGCCGTGGCGCTGGGCAAGTTCTACTGCTTCAGCAATCTAGCTGCATCCACGGCACCGTACGTGAAAATGATGTCTGCCCCGGCTCGGCGCAGGCAGAGCAGTGACTCGAGCAGGCATTGATCGTAATCGAGCATGCCGCGCTCGGCGGCTGCCCTGAGCATCGAGTACTCGCCGCTGACGTGGTAGGCGGCAATTGGTAGCGTGGTGACTTCTTTGACGGCGCGAATCACGTCGAGATAGGGTAGGCCCGGTTTTACCATTAGCCAGTCGGCTCCTTCGTCGCTATCGAGGCGTGCTTCACGCAGCGCTTCGCGCAGGTTGGCGGGGTTCATCTGGTAGGTCTTTTTGTCGCCGCCACGCGGGGCCGAATCGAGAGCGTCACGGAACGGGCCGTAGAATGCCGACGCGTATTTCACTGCGTAGCTGCAGATCCCAACGCCGGTGAAACCCGCGTCATCGAGCGCACTGCGAATGTGCTCTACGCGGCCGTCCATCATATCCGACGGTGCCACGACATCGGCGCCAGCTCGCGCTTGGGTCACGGCCATGGCAGCCAAGATGGGGAGCGTGACATCGTTGTCGATCTGGCCGTCGATGACGACCCCGTCGTGGCCGTCACTTGAGTAGGGGTCGAGAGCCACATCCGTGATGACGGTGAGCGCGGGCAGCGCGGCTTTTAGTGCTTGTACGGCAAGACAGAGCAAATTGTTGGGCTCCGCCCCAATGCTGCCGCGCGGATCTTTGAGCGAGTCGGCAATCTTTGGAAAGAGCGCAACCGCCGGAACCCCAAGTTCGAACGCTTCGCGGGCGCGTGCGACCAGGCGACGGATCCCAAATCGTGACACGCCCGGCATGCTGGCAATCGGGGTCTCGGTATCGTCACCGTCTTGCACGAAAACGGGCCAGACCAGATGCTGCGGGCTGAGCTCGGTTTCGGCAGCCAGCGCACGAATGGAGTAACTAGCCCGATTGCGTCGTGGTCGAGAAATCATCGCAGGCCGATCTAGTACGCCCGCCCCGTGAGTTCAACCGGTGTGGTCCAGATGCTCGAGAAACGCGGCGGCTGTCGCGGGGGCTTGGCCTCGCTTTTGGCGCTGTTTTTGCTCGCGATTCCAGTTTGCAACGATACCGTGATACGCAGCAAGTTCGCGTGCTGTGTCCTGATTGAGCCGCAGCAGGCTGCGCACGCTGTTGCTTCCGTCTAGCTCGTGGGGGCAGTCGGTGGCGTCGATCATGCGTAGGTGCAGGAGCTTGCCGTTTCGACTAAAGTCAGGATCGAATGGAAATATGCGGCAACCGAGCGGTCTAAATGAATAGATGGTGCAGCGGTTGTCGGTACCGAGGAAGCGGCAATGCCCGCGGGTGTGACGCAGGACCATCACGCGGGGACCCTGGCGCAGCGACACGAAGTTCTCGTCTTTGGCGGGCAGAGCAATCTCGCGACCGCTGACCCACTTGACGAGCTCGGCTGGATCGACGGCCACGTGGGTTACGATTCGCGCCAGGTCGGCATTCGTGAGTGGCAATAGGGGATCGCGGCAGCAGTTGCCACAACCGGTACAGCGGAACTTGAGGAGACTTGGCGCAGTCACTTTGATTCAGTTACCTGATAGCCAACACTTCCGCTGGCGTCGAGCATGACGTAGGAATTGGAGACCATGGCCGAGACCAAGAGTAGTAGTGCTGGGATTGACACCGAGTCACAGCCCTGGCTCACGCGTTTCTCGGCCCAAGGTTGGATTGAGCGGTCGTTGCAGGAGCTTTCGGTGGCTCAACAGGCGTTTGCCAGTCGCGCCGCGCCTGCGGCTGCAGCGGCATTGAAGCGGGCGGCCGGCATGGCGCTCAATGGCGCGCTGCGGACTGTGCCACGCGAGGATTGGGGTCGGAGCTATGTCGAGCATCTGCAGGCGCTTACGAGCGATGCCGAGGTTCCCCTCCTGGTTGCTGACGCGGCCCGAGCTCTGCTTGCGTTTGCGCCACAGCCCGGGAGTATCGTGTTTCTTCGCAGCCCTGCCCAAGACGAACGGCTGCTCGAGGCGGCTCGCACGGTCATGGCGCATGCGTATGCCATCGTCAACGGCAGCACCGGGCGACTGCCTGTGTCGCAATAATGGCGCTGGTTTTCGCACGGTCGGTGACTTTGTTATCGGTTGAACGCTAACATCCCGTTGCCGATTCTGCTGCAGGCCGCACCATGACCGAACCTTACGTATCCGACGAGACCGCGAAAAGCACCCGGCCATCGCTGCTGCCCGTTACGACAATGAAGCATTTCTGGCGCTTGTTGTTGCTGGCTGGCAAAGGCTTCATGCGCGACGACGGGCTCAATCGCGCATCAGCCTTGGCCTTTGACACAGTACTTGGTTTGGTTCCGTTTTTGGCGTTTCTCGTGTCGGCGCTCAAGGGTTTTGGCGCGTACCAGACCCTGATGCGGGAGATGATTCGGCCAGGCATCGTCTCGACCATGATGTCAATGGGTGCACAACAGAACCGCCAAGGCGTGGGCTTGCTAGGTGTGTTTCTGCGTGTGCTCGACATCGTTGACCAGGCCAGTTTTGGAGCCATTGGGGTTTTTGGTCTGGTATTCTTGCTCTATATCGTTGTCTTGCTGCTTGTCTCAATCGAAGAGAGTATGAACCATATCTTCGGTGTGCAGCGCTCGCGCAGCATCGGACGGCGATTGGCTGACTATTCGGCGATCATGTTCGTAACCCCGGTGTGCATGATCCTCATTGCCGGCCTGCTTACTGGGTTCGAGAAGTCAACGTTTTTCATGGGGAACATGCCCTGGCAGTTCTTCGTTGCCGTGGCCATGATCGTCTGCCTGACGAGCCTCTATTGGGTCATGCCCCATCGC
>CAZCNI010000092.1:0-7224 GCA_964499765.1 uncultured Polyangiaceae bacterium | reverse complement strand
CGATGATGGGGCCAAACGTGAAGTTGTTCGCCGCGCGCGCTCGCTTGCCACCGAGCGTCAATGACAAGACCGCGGTCACAATCATCCCCAATTCGCGATACGGTGCGGGCAAGAAGACACTGGCCACGATGCAGAGCAAAAAGCCGAGGTTGCGCCAGCCGATCAGCGTGAGCGGTACCACCTCACGGATGTCCCGTTCGATTCGCTCGGGAGTCTCTCGTGCATAGGCGCGCCGATCGATGAAATAATAGACCCCGAGCAGCCAGACCATGGCCGTCAACCAAATGGGCCAGAGCCGCAGCGTCCAAGTAAACGGAACCCCGCGCAGATAGCCTAGGAACAGCGGCGGGTCGCCGAGCGGCGTCAGCAGCCCGCCGCAATTCGACACCACGAGTATGAAGAACAGCGGCAAGTGCGACACATTGGCACGCTCTGAGTTGGTGCGCAGCACGGTGCGGATCAAGAGCATGCTCGCACCCGTAGTCCCGACCAGGTTTGCTAGGATGCTGCCAACCGCGAGCATCAATGTATTCGTACCTGGTGTAGCCCGCAGGTCGCCCTCGAGATGAATGCTACCCGAGATAACGTATAGCGAACCCAGCAGCGCTATGAACGAGACGTATTCTTCCAGACTGTGAACGATCGCGCCCGGTTCACGAAACCCGAGCCAGAGCAGTACCGGAGCTGCCAGCACCCCAGCCACCAGCGCCTTGTTGCGGTTGTGCTCCCAGAAAGCAGGTGCTATCAGCGGCAATAGGGCGATGCAGAGCAGCAGCAACGCAAACGGCACAACGAAGATCGGGTGGGGGGCGAGCATGGTGGGGTCAGCCGAACTAGTGCCATTGGCCATAGCACTGCTTCACGAGTGAAGATTCGTGCAAGACATCTGTTGGAAGCGAGTGCACCACAGGTTGTATGTTTGTCACAGCCTCCGTGTCGCCCGTGTGTCGCGGTTGCTTCGGAGGCGGCACACCTAAGCATTCATTGCATTTTGATGCGACGCCCGCCCGTCAAGCTCGTCCGCTGGCTGCGTTTGCCCTGCGCTCCGGTGCTCAAATCCCCAAGGATGTTCCGCTCCGGTGCTCGGGCAAACTTCGCCAGCAAACGAGCTTGACGGGCGGGTCTTCTGAGATGTGATGAATGGTCAGGACGGCACACCCGGGGGCTGACGGCTGCCAACTTGGAGCACGATAGGGTTAGGAAAAGTGCCAATCGAGTTGCTGAAGCAGCAAGAAAGCTCCGATCAATCTCAATATTCGACCACAGGTCCGATTCTTGCTATTCTACATCCGATGTCCACATTGCTTACCTTTGGTCGTTCGAAATTCTCTCGGTTTATCTGTCTTGGGTTGGTAGGGGGCAGCGCCTTGGGATGTGGGGGAGCGGTGGATACAGGCCAAACCGGTGCGACGGGCGGCTCAGGCTCGAATGCGAGTGCGGGGGGTAGTCAGAGTAGCGGTACCTTGGGTGATCAGACGCTCTTGCCCGAATGCCAGCCTGGATTTGCCCCTTCCCAAGCCACCACTAGCAACCCGTGTGAGTTCTTCGTGGGTACGACCTGTTACTCAACGCAAGACGAAGCTTGCGCTTGTGTCTGCCCGCGCGACCAAGGCCCAGTGCTTTGCATAGCGAACGCCAACGCCTATCTGGCAGGTACGGACGCATATGGCGTCTGGTGCGTGCCAAAGACTAGCTAGCGTTGCCGTTCAAGCGTCGATTGCTCGCTGCACGATTACTTCTGCGTATCGCAGCGCGTGGTCGAGGTCGAAGCAGTGCGCGATTTCATCCTTGGTCAGGTACTCTGCCATCGCTGTATCGGTTGACAGTAGTTCTTGGAATCGTCCCTCGCCGGCAAACGCGCGCATGGCGTTGCGTTGGACCATTTCATAGGCCACTTGGCGCGCAAGGCCCTTGCCCACCAATTCGAGCATGATGGATTCACTGAAGAACAGACCGCCCGAGCGTTCGAGGTTCTCTCGCATGCGTTCCGCATAAACGACCAAGCCTTCTACCAGGCCCTTGACGCGGTCGAGCATGAACGCAAGCGTTGCGGTTGCATCGGGGGCAAGCATCCGTTCCACGGATGAGTGCGAGATATCCCGCTCATGCCAGAGTGAGACATTCTCCAGCGCGGGCGTGACCGCTGCCCGTACCACACGTGCCAGCCCACAGAGATTCTCACTCAAGATGGGATTGCGCTTGTGGGGCATGGCGCTCGACCCCTTTTGTCCCTTGGCAAATCGCTCTTCTGCCTCGCCCACCTCCGAACGCTGCCAGTGGCGGACGTTCGTGCTCAGGCGCTCGATGGCTGCTGCCATTAGGGCCATCGCAGAGAAGAATGCCGCGTGGCGGTCCCTGGCGACGATTTGCGTGGGTACGGTTTCAGGCTTGAGCCCAAGCTGAGTCAACGTATCGAGTTCGATCTCCGGTGAAAGGTGAGCATAGGTGCCCACGGCTCCGGCAATCTTGCCGCAAGCGATCTCGCTGCGGGCGTTGACCAAGCGCACGCGGGCGCGCTTGAACTCGGCGAGGTGTCCGGCGAGAATCACACCGAACGTTGTAGGTTCGGCGTGAATCCCGTGGCTGCGCCCAATGATCGGTGTGCGCGCGTGCTCCTTGGCTCTTGCCGCCAGCGCAGCAATGACCGCTTGACTGCGCTCGAGCAGTCTGTCGCAGGCGCTCGTGAGCAACAGCGCAAACGAAGTGTCGAGCACATCGTTCGACGTCATGCCGCGATGAAGCCAGCGGGCGGGTTCGCCCACCGAGCGCTCCACATGGGTGAGAAATGCAATCACGTCGTGGCGCGTCTGCGCTTCGATCTCTTCGATTGCCGCCGGGTCAGGATCGAGTCCGACCGCGCGAATCTTCTCGGCTGTGCCACCGGGGACGATACCTGCCCGCTCCATTGCCTCACACGCGGCGAGTTCGACCTTGAGCCAGGTTCGATACCGGGTGCGGTCAGACCAGAGTTCAACGAAATCAGCGGGCGTGTAGCGGGGGATCATAGAGCGCGGACGACTACCGCAATCGTGCCGTGTGCGCTAGTAGCCACAGCGTCTGCCCGATGTCCGACCCTGCACGCTTCACTGATCCTGGTTTCACGCCGAGCCGCGACGACATTCCAGCGGCCCTCGACGCGCTGATTACCTGCGAGGACGAGCAAGCAGCGTCGATTGAACGCGCCCTTGGGCGTGCCGGTCTTGCCGCGGCAGAGCTTGCTCAACCGTTGCTTGCCGATGCGGCCCCAACCGTGCGCGTGCGATTGGTGCGCCTGGTGGCACGGGTTGCGCGCGAGACCGACGATGTGGGGTTGTACCAAGCGCTCTGTGAGCGGCTCGCAGACGACGACCCGAACGTACAGCGAGCCGCGGTAATTGGGCTCGGAAAACTCAAGCACACCGGCGTTGAGGACGTTCTATTGGTTTATGCGGCACGGGAACACGCGTTGCCTGAGTTGCGCGCGCTCGTGGAAGCCCTTGGTAAGTGCGGTGGGCCCCGCGCTGCTGAGTGGCTTGGGACGCAATCGAGCACCGATGCTCTGGCACAGCGGCTGATCGAGCGCGCCCAATTGATGCTATCTCGCACCGTGTCGCGACCCGAGCAGGTCGAGCCTCTCGACTTGAACGTGCCGCTCGATGCGCCACAAACGCTCCTCTTTACGTGTCGTCTCGGGCTTGAATCCATTTTGCGGCAAGAGGCAAGCGCATTCGGAGACGCGCAATCAGCGCCTGGGTGTGTCACGGTTGCGGGTTACGCGGAGTCACTGGCAAGCGCCCTGGTTCCGCGCACGGCGCTTGGTGTTGGGCTCGAACTGTCGCTCAAGCGCGATCTGAGTCTGCAGCAAGCGGTGATTCAGTCCCTGAAAGACGCCCAGCTGTTTGATTGGATGGCTCGCGTGAGCCGCGGCACGCCGCGTGTCCGTTTGGAGTTTCTCGGTCAAGGTCACCAGCGCGCAGCGGTGTGGGATCTGCAAACCCTGATGGTTCGCGAAGGGCTGCCGCTGGTCGTAGATCCGACTAGCGCTGCCTGGGAACTTGCCGTGGATTCGAGCAATGCTCGCATGGGGTTGATGCCCAAGCGCTTTGATGACCCGCGTTTTGCTTGGCGCTGCAAAGATGTGCCTGCGGCGTCGCATCCAACCATTGCGGCGGCGCTGGCTCGCGTGGGCGGCGTGCGTGCCGACGACGTAGTCTGGGATCCATTCGTAGGTAGTGGGCTCGAGCTCGTTGAGCGAGGCCTGCTTGGTGCTTACCGCGTCATGTATGGCACGGACATCGACGAAGCAGCCCTCGTTGCTGCCAAAGCCAATCTTGCCGCAGCACAAATCAAGCACGTGACACTGCTCAATCGCGACGCAACCACCGCGCCCGTGCGCGACATTACACTCGTGCTCACCAATCCTCCGATGGGGGCCCGGTTGGTGCATGACGGCAGCTTGGGTGCGCTCCTCGAGGCGGCTTTGGCGCACGGTTGGCGAAATATGCGGCCTTGTGCGCGCTGGGTTTGGCTTTCGCCCATGCCTGCACATACCTCGTCGTTCGCTCACCATTTGGGCTTCGATGTGGAGCGGCGCGGACTGGTTGACGTTGGCGGCCTTTCACCCGAGCTACAGATCCTTCACGTGCCGGACCGACAAAATAAAACGCAGAGCTCGGGGGCAAGGCCGCGTGTCCCGCCGCCGGTATCGAATCAGAGTGCACCAGGTAAGCGCCGCAGAATCATTCGCTAAGACCTTCCGCTGCGTCATGATGAAACGGGAGTTTCTTTCAGAAGCAGATTGAACCGCCAAGACGCAGAGCTCGCCAAGAATTAAGGAGCGCTAGGCGTGCCCGGCTTCAAGCGGGTCCGCAAATTCCCCAAAATATCTTGGCGCCTTGGCGCCTTGGCGCCTTGGCGGTTCGTCCGACTCGTAACTCATAAAGCCCAGTTTCTTTCTAGATCAGAAGGGCGGAAGGGCAGATATTTTGAAATCAAATCCTTCCGTCCTTGACTCAGGCCGAACCCGACTGTTCTCACTTGTGCGTGCAGACACTAGGGGCTGAATTGAAGCCGCTAAAGCTGAGCATGTAGCTTGACCCGGTGGTTTGGCGCTCGGCTTGGAACACGGCGACTTCATAGAGCATCCCATCTTCGAGACCGAGGGTTACGTTGGTGGATACGGGAGTGCTGGTGGAAGTCTCCGTGGTCGTGACGACTGCCTTGGCCGTGCCGTCGGTGTTTACGGTAAGGTCACCTTTGACCGGCACATGAATGCCACCAATGTCAACGGCAAGCTTCTTGTTCACGAACACCCAGGCATCGTCATCGCCCACGAAGTGTAGTGTCAGCGCCTGCGAGGCATCGTACTTGAACCAGAAACGGACCTCGGTGGTGAAGCTAAAGTTGCGCTTCACTCCGCTGGGGTCACTGGCCCAACTCTGTGCATCGTAGTATCCCGGGATTTGGGCTACCACCGAGGGACTGGCTGGAGTGAGGCTGTCCGCTGGGAAAAAGAGCGGTGTGCCGTCGAAAGCTCCTTCGAGAAAAATACCCTCGTAGCTGCCGCTGACGACTTCACAGCGTAGCAAGGGTGCCGTGGATGTCGTACAAGGCGTGGTGTCTGGTGCTGGGTCACACTGAGGAGTTGATGTGTCGGTGTCGAATAGGCATGAAGTACAGGGGATCGGATTGCCGTTAGCATCCTTGTCTTCTTTGCCCACGTCGCCGCACCAAGAGCCATAAGATGACTCTTCGATCCATTGCTCGCCATTGGCGCCCCAGCGATTCACGTAAGCCGTGCCCGCGGTGTCCTTGTACAGCGTCAACTCCGTGGCTAGCGTCTTGTTGTAGCTGTTGCCGGCGGTTGGCGCTGCGTCATCGTACCATTGCGCAAAGCTTGCCGTGCTCGCAATCCCCGAGGCTTGGCCGGTTTTGCCGTTGTATGTTCCGGTTGTGGATGCGAGCACAGGTTTCATTCCTGCCGCATCGAGCGCAGGTTGGAGTAACCCTTGATTGGCATAGTACAGACCGGTAGCAAAGCCGCTGCTCTTTTCAAAGTCACCGCCCGACAAGAAGTCGCGCACGACCATGGGCACGACGATGCTGTTGCCGAGCGCGGGCTGAGTACAATCGAAGTCTGCTTCGATCTGGCAGGTTGAAGAGCAACCATCGCCATTGGCTGTGTTGCCGTCGTCACAGGTCTCGTCACCGAGCACGAAGCCGTCACCGCAACGCGTTGTGCAGCCGCCGCCAGTCGGTGGACAACTGGGTTCCACCTTGCAGAGCGGGGTGCAGCCATCACCCAAGTTGTTGTCAGGCGTGGATGGGTCGCACCCTTCCCACGGCTCGACAATGCCGTTGCCGCAGGTAGTCGTTGCAGAGCCACCAGTGGTTGAAGGTTGTCCACCGCTTGCGCTGCCACCTACGGTAGCCAGCGTGCCGCCCGTGTTTGTGGCTCCGCCCAGCGGTCCTTGCCCGCCGAGAGTAGTATCTCCGCCGGTTGTCATATCACCGCCGACGGCAGGCAAACCGCCTGCATTGGCGTTGCCGCCAATGGCGACAGCGCCACCCGTATTGCCGTTGCCGCCAATGTTTGCCGCACCGCCCGTTGCCACATCGCCACCAACCGCAGGCAGTCCGCCCGCATTGGAGTTGCCAGCTACGTTTACGGCACCGCCTGCATTGGAGTTGCCACCAACGTTCATGGCACCGCCTGCACTTGTGTTGCCACCAATGTTCACAGTCCCGCCAGCAGAGGGCCCAGCGCCCGTTGCGGCCGTTGTTGCTTGAGTTGAGCCCCCTTGCGGATTCAATAGGCTCGTGGACGACGAGCTGCCCACGGCTGCCAAGCCCCCTGTGGCGCCCGCGTCGCTCGGATTCAAATTCACACAAATGTCCGAAGCGCACGTTAGTGAGCCATTGCACGTGTGGTTGCCATAACAATGGCAGGTTTCCGCACCTTCCGGGCATGACGAGTTCGTGCCCGCGCCGCTATCGCAACCGGCAAGCGAGACCACAGCGGTCCCCAATATCCAGGCCCAACCAGAGAGTTCAAACGAATTGCGGTACCCGAGAGTTCGTGTCATTGGCGTGCGCTCTCACAAAAGAATTGGTAATTCTCTCACTAATACGATCAATTGTGCGAATCGAGAATACCTTTAACTAGTTCTCAGCGAACAATGCGTTCTTCATTTCCAAGGAAGTTTTGTTACGTTGGTGCGCAGGGGCCCGGCCCTGCGCACGGCA
>CAZCNI010000091.1:0-7228 GCA_964499765.1 uncultured Polyangiaceae bacterium | reverse complement strand
ATATTGATCGTCACGCTGCAATTTTTCATCGCGGAAATGTGATTAAGAGTCAGGGTTCAGGGCAAGGTTTAGGTTCAGGGCGAGCCTGAAGTTCGAGCCTGAAGCAGGAAGAAAAAAGGGAGAAGCCAGAAGCCAGAAGGGCCAGGCTCGTGTGCGCGGCCTATGCACGTATCCGCGCCGCCCAGCTCACCGATACAACCCCTTCTCAATCGCGTACGTGATCACCGCCGGCGCCACGAGCTCACCAAGCACCCGGCGCACCGCGGGATCACCCGCCCGCCGCAACTTTTCTCGCAGTTCACTTGAGCTCACTTCCGGTAGTAAGCGTGTACCTGACTCTGCTTCAGCGGCACCGCGCCGCGCAAACACAAAAGGCGGAGCCAGGGCGGAGACGGCTTCGAATTGGTACCATTGGGACGTGTCGGCAAGCACGTCAGAGCCGATTGCCAAACGCAGTTGCCAATCGGGGTGCGCCTGCTTGATGGCTTGGAGGGTGTGCAGGGTGTAATTCGGAGCTTCGAGCGTAGACTCGATGGCAGAGACTTCGACGAATGGGAGGCGAGCAAAAGCGAGTTCACACATGCGCAGGCGATGGTTGAAAGGGGACAGCGGCTTGTCAAAGGCGTGACCGAACACGGGCGCGACTAGGACCCGATCGAAGCCGGCAACAGTACCGAGGTATGCGCTCAGCAACACGTGACCCACGTGGGGTGGGTCGAAACTGCCGCCAAAGAAAGCAACTTGCATCGAACCCTCAGCGTTCACTCGTCGATCAGCATTCCGAACATGGTCACGCCGCCGGTGAGAAAGACAAAATCGAAGAGGCCCATCAGGCTAAAATAGTCGGTGAGCTCGGACAGGGGCGCACCGCCAAACAATTCACGGGACGCCACAACGGCCGCCAGCAGCGTCGGAGCAAGCAGAGGAAAGAGCACCAGTGCGAGCATCAAATCGCGAGCCCTGGTGCGCACGGTCATGGCTCCGAAAAGCGTGCCAACCGCGGCAATACCAGGCGTTGCGCAAAGAACGATGATAAGTAAAGCCGGCCCCATCTGAACGAGGTCGATGGCAAACAGCACTGCCACGAGTGGCACCACCACGCACAGCACAACGCCCAGGAACAGCAGCAAGCTCATCAGCTTGCCCACGTAAAGCGCACTGCGGCGAAGCGGAGCTGCGAGCAGCCCCACGTAGGCAGACTCTTCGCGCTCACGTTGCCAACTGCGGGACAGTGCCAACACGGCAGCGAACGCGACGGACAACCAAAGCGTACCAGCCGCAACCGATGCACGACCGAGGGGACCGCCGTGAAACGCCAGCGAAGCAATCACCACGACCAGCAGAGCAAAAAAGGAACTGGTGACAATTACCTCGCCAGAGCGGGCTTCAATCCGCAGATCCTTGCCAGTGATGCACCTGACCTGAGAGAACCAACTGGCCACGCGGTGCGATTCACCAATATCGGTTGAAGCCACACCGCGATGCTAGACGCCTAGGCCCCAAGTCGCCAATGACAGCGAACACCTGACGGGCGCCCCGCCGGACACATTCGATGGGAACCGGCCGGGTGGAGACTGGATGCTTGTAGCATTGGGTTTGGCCACAGAACCGGAACGTTGCTCATGGAGCGAGCAACGCCCGCAAGCTGTCATAAACGCAGCCATCAGACGGGCATGGCATCACGTTTCGGGACGGCCCGCCCGTCAAGCTCGTTCACTACGCCCTTCGGGCGGCGAAGTTCGACCGACGACGCCGAGGAGTGGTCGAAGGACCATGACGCAGCGGAATGGTTGAAGAACCAGCACCGGAGTGGTCCTCCGACCATTCCGCCGCGTCACGCAGGGCGAACGCAGCCAGCGGACGAAATCAGGTGGGCATGGCATGACGTTTCGGGGCGTCGAGACAGCACGCCACGAGTCTTCAGTACTAGACGTGGTCGCGGTAAGATGAGAGCCTGATGGGCGATGGGGCAATGCTGAAATCGTTGGGCGATCCACCATTGAAACCTGCAATTGCGGACAAACTAACTTTCGACGGTGGAAAAGCGCCTAATGCGAAAGAGGCGGTTCGTGCGCTGCACCGCGAATCGGGCAAAACCGTAATCGTTGCGGACGTTGATCAGAAGGACATCGATCGGATTCGACCTTGGGCCAACGTGTCGCACACGCATCTTGCGAAATTGGTTGAAGTCATTGAACACGCACCCGGCAAGTACTGGGTTGCGGTGGCGTACACGGCCGGAGAGTTACTAAGAGACCGCCTCAAGAAGATCCATAAGAAGCACCCGGTGGATGCAGTGCGCACCGCTCTGCGGGTAGCAGACGCCTTGTCGGCGTTGCACGATGCAGGAGGTGCACACGGTCGACTGCATTCAGGTACGGTTCTGCTTGCGCCGGAATCAGACCTCGAACCCATCGTGCTCTTTGGGGAGCCAGGTTCGAGGGAATATTGGCCGCCAGACTACCCCGTCGGCGAACCCGCCTGTGCCCTGACGGACACCTGGGCCACTGGAGCGTTGTTATTCCACATGCTCACGGGGGCAACGCCTCCGGCAATGGGAGTGGCAACCCCAGATGAGCTGATAGGCCTTGGTATCGATAATGCGCTGCTCAGAGGTGCAATTGCGCACGCACTCAACAGGGACAAGGCCTTGCGTGCCGAGAATCTTCAGCCATTGAGACGAGAATTGGCGCGGTGGTTCGTCGAGCACGTGGGTGAAGAGCCGGGCCCACATTCTTCGCTATCCAAGCCTCCCCCGTTGCCCGCAAGCTTGAGTCCCACGCGTTTGTCTAGCATTGGCTTGGGAAAACGAAGTGATTCGTCGGCAACCCGTGGACGCCCCATGCGGCGATACATAGTACTTGCGGCAACTTCCGTGGTTCTCGGATTATTGGCGGCCTGGGGATTTGCCTTGCTTCGAAAACCAAGACCTATCGTGGTGGAATGGCAGCGCCCGGCACGGGCAAACCTACCCAACGCAACTAGCTCCCCAGCAGGGGCCATTGATCTTGCCGAAGTGCCGGTCACGGGAAACGAGGGCAAGCCAAGCGGTGATGCCACGACCACTTGTGTTGCCAGCTTCTTGCCCGAGGGGTCACTAGGCAAACAGGCTAACCTGGGTGCGTATTGCAGCGTCGGCGATTTGCGACTTGGGATGAAATTGCTACGGGGCTCATTCGCGTCCGCGCCGGGTGGTGGTACTGGCACACCGAAGGGGTGGAATGAACTCGGGTGGTTCGAGCTTGCCGCCCTGGCTACGTTACGCGCAGGCTGCTGCACTGACTCCACGAGAATCGTCTGGCCCACAGCGTCCGCTGACTGCCCTTCAATCACCGAGGCAATGGACGCACTTGGCCGCGCGGTGAGCAGTACACAGAAAGCAGACGCTGAAATTGCCCGGTTCAAGGAAGCCGCACACTGTGAGTTGGCAAAAGGTAAACCGGATGCGTCCCGACCAGCGGCCGAGCCGAGCGCAGCCGCCGAACGGACTTTCCGTGACTTGTTTCACGTTGCCTCGGTTCAGTGAGCGTCCGCTCCCCCGCCTTCCTGACGGTGCCTCATGAGAGAACTCATTGCTCTGTGCGCCCAACTGGCAACAGGTATCGTATTTCCAGCGATCCTGATCAAATGGGATGAGCACCGCTTGGGCCCAGGTTCGCTGGCTCGGTGTTGGCCAGAGGCCAGCTTTTGGTGCGCGGTGGTGGCATTTGGGATGTTCAGCATTCCCGTGCATTTTTGCCGAACCAGAAGGTCGGTTCTGGGATTGGTCCAAGGGCTGCTATGGGCGCTAGCCATGGCAATAGTAGTGACCTTGATGGGCTGGATGAGCGGCCCGATTGGTGTTTAGCGGAATAGATCGCGGCTCTTGATTGTCGGAGCAGCCGCGGTCGCGCTATAGCCGCGACCCACACTCGAGGTAGATGGGTATGCAAGACGTCCGAACTCTTAATGAGATAGTGGCCCGCGAAAGCGCCTTCGTGGATGACCTAATGGCGGAAATCGGCAAGGTCATCGTTGGGCAAACCAGCATGGTCGAACGAATTCTGGTGGGTCTGCTCGCGGGCGGCCATGTGCTGCTGGAGGGTGTGCCTGGCCTGGCGAAAACGCTCACCGTTCGCACCCTCTGCGACGCGATCTCCGCCAAGTTCTCGCGAATTCAATTCACGCCTGACCTGCTGCCCGCGGATCTGGTCGGGACTGTTATCTACGACCAGCGAACCGGCGGCTTTAGCAGCAAGCTAGGACCGGTGTTTGCCAACTTCGTCCTCGCCGACGAAATCAACCGCGCACCGGCCAAGGTACAGAGCGCACTGCTCGAGGCCATGCAGGAGCGGCAAGTGACGATCGGGGACACCACGTACCCCTTGCCTGACCCGTTCGTGGTCATGGCAACGCAAAACCCGATTGAACAAGAGGGAACCTATCCGCTGCCAGAAGCCCAAGTTGACCGCTTCATGCTGATGATCAAGGTTGGCTACCCCACTCGCGAGGAGGAACGCGCGGTCATGGACCGCATGACTGGGCACGTGGTTGCAAAGGCTACGGCACGGACCACCACCGAGCAGCTGCTGCATGCAAGGCAAGTCGTGCGCGACGTGTACGTCGATGACCGCGTCAAGAACTACATCGTTGATGTGGTCTTTGCCACGCGGGAGCCGAAGCAGAAGGGGTTGGCCGAGCTGGCGCCACTGATTGAATACGGCGCGAGTCCCCGCGCTAGTATTGCCCTCAATCTCGCCGCCCGTGCCCACGCTTTCCTTCGCCACCGTGGCTATGTCACACCCGAAGACGTCAAAGCGATTGGACCCGACGTACTGCGTCACCGCATGATTCTCTCGTACGAAGCCGAGGCAGAAGAGGTCACGGCCGAAGACGTGGTGCGCAAGGTTTTCGAAGCAGTGGAAGTTCCTTGAGTCGTTTTTGAATGATGGGAACTCGCCGTGATCCCTCGTGAACTATTAGCCGCCCTAAAGCGGATCGAGATTACGACCCGACACCTGGCTACCGAGCAGCTCGTGGGCAGCTACGGCTCTGTCTTCAAAGGTCAGGGTCTGTCCTTTCAAGAGGTGCGTCAGTACCAACCCGGTGATGACGTACGTAGCATCGATTGGAACGTGAGTGCGCGCATGCGCGAGACTTACGTGAAGATCTTCGTCGAAGAGCGTGAGATGACCGTGATGCTGGTCGTCGATCTCTCTGCCAGCCAACGTTTTGGTACGCGGGTCGCGCCCAAGGCACGCCTGGCGGCTGAAGTTGGCGCTCTCTGCGCTTTCAGTGCGATCAAGAACAACGACCGCGTGGGTCTCATCATTGGTACCGATCAGATTGAAAAGATCGTGCCGCCCAAAAAGGGCCAGAAGCACGTGATGCGCGTGATACGCGAGATCCTGGGTGCCGCACCGCAACACACAGGCACTCAACTCTCGACGGCACTTCATACGCTGACCCGCGTGGCGCACCGACAAAGCGTGGCATTTCTCATCAGCGACTTTTTCGACACTGGTTGGGAGCGCGCGCTGGCGCTAGCAGCTGCGCGACACGACATCATTCCTCTGATGTTGGTCGACCCACGAGACGAAGAGCTGGTGGACGTCGGGCTCGCGACGTTCGAGGATCTCGAGACCGGAGAGAGCCTGGTAGTGGACACCTCGAGTCCTGCAGTACGCCGGCACTATGCCGAAACCATGCGGCGCACGATCATGGGGTCGATCACCACGTTCCGCAAATTCGGACTCGACCATTGTATCATGCGCACCGACCGACCTTACGTGGAGCCATTGCGTGAGTTATTTGCCCGCCGCGGCAGGAGAATTCACCGATGAGCTGCGTTGCGCTTCGCCCGGTCCGCTCGAGTCGCGCTGAGTGGTTGCTCGCCGGTGGCTGCTTGCTGTTGTGGGCCAATCAAGCGTGGGCCACCGTGGTCCCGAGCGGGTCAGCAGCACCGCCTGTGCCCGTGCACGCGTCAACCTGCGTTGAGCACGTGCCAGAAGGCAAGACGCGGCCGGAACTGATTGAGCACTTTCCGGAAAAGATGAAGGCCGGGTATGCTGAGTATCTAGAGGTGAGCATCGAACACGGTCGCTCTGAGAACGTGCTCGCCGACGCCAACTACTTCTCGCAGGTGGATGACATCAAGGGTCTCGAACAGACCGGCTTCATTCTGCCCGACCCACGCGGTGGAGTTGCCGTAAAGTCGAGCAAAACCGTCAAAGGCGATCACTTCCTGTCGAAAGTGCAGATCCCATTCGTAGCCTTGCCCAGTGAGACCAAGCAGAAGGATCTGACGCTACCTCCGATTTCCATTCAGGTTCGCCGCGCCAATGGCGAAACCATGACGCTCTGCACCCAGCCGCACCCGGTCAAAGTCGAGTCCCCTGCAGCGAGTACACCCGACGCAAAGCCGCACGCAAACCCTGCCTTTCGCCAACAACTCGAGGAATGGACCAGCCTCAAGCAGGCGGTCAAGATTGGTGGGATTGGGCTGCTCGCGGGCGCGCTATTGGCTGCTCTCGCTTGGCTCTGGTTCAAACGTCCCAAGCGCTTGCCGCCCCCGGCCCCGCCTCGCCCGCCGTGGGAATTGGCTTTCGAGGAGCTCACCGAGCTCAAGCGTCTAGAGCTGCTGCGCGCGCAACGTTACGCTGATTTCTACGCAAACGTATCGGACACGGTACGAAAGTACCTTGGCGGTCGCTATGGTTACGATGGCCTCGAGTGCACGACGCGCGAAGCGGTCAGTGCCCTGCGTCGCCAAGGACTCGAGCACCAGACGTTCTTTACTATCGACCAATTCCTGGCTCAGGCCGATCTCGTCAAGTTCGCACGCCTGACACCGAGCGAGCCCGAGTGCCTCACCGCTCTGCGAGAGGCTGAAACGATTGTGACTGCCACGCTTCCCGTTGCACAACCGGTAGCGCACCATGAACCCGGTCCTCAGGTGAATCTGCCGCCGAAAGGTCTGGGAGGAGCGTCCTCATGATGCGCGCTACAACGCTACGCCGCTGGCTCATATTGGTCGGCGCACTGCTGCTGGCAGTGCTCGTCGGTCTGCTGTACCCATGGCTCGTTCGCGGAGAGGAACTGCTCGCCGCGCGCTGGACCCAGCGCTACTGGCTGCTACTGCTAGTGCTGCTGCCCTTGGTGCTGTGGCGCGCAACGCTGGGCGAGGATCGCCGCACGCCGCGCCTGCTACTTGGAACCGTCGCCGGGCTTCGCCATGGCCCAAGTGGAC
>CAZCNI010000090.1:0-7295 GCA_964499765.1 uncultured Polyangiaceae bacterium | reverse complement strand
CAGATTGCTGCCTCGGTAAAGGTGGGGGTGCGGCCCGATATTGATCTTGCACAGGGCCGGGCTAACGTTGCCAATGCCCGGCTGCAACTCATCAATACGAGCAACGCGTACGAGTCGGCCAAAGATCAACTCAATTCTGCCATGGGGTTGATGACTGACACCAACTACGACGTGGCCGACGAAGAGCCTCCTCCCGTAGAGGCAGAAGACGGTCCTATCGAACCGCTGTTGACTCGCGCGCTCGAGTCGCGTCCCGAGATTACCTCGCTCGACCGACAGCACGACTCACAAGTCAAGACAATCCGCTCTTTGCGCGGCGCCTATGGTCCCAACCTTGTTGCTTCCGCAACCGGAACGGAAAAGGGTCAGCGTTTTGACAACATGGTTCCTAACTGGAACGTGGGCGTCATTCTTACCTGGCCAATCTTTCAAGGCGGGTTGACCGATGGACAAATTCGCGAAGCCGAAGCAAACCTGGAAGTGATTGACGCCCAATCGGCGGCATTGCGCGTCCAGATTCGCGCTCAGGTCAACCAGGCGCGATTGGCAGTTAGAGCCGCCAAGTCGAGCATCGGAGCCGCCGATGATGCGCTCACCAACGCGCAACTCCAGCTCAAACTTGCCGAAGGGCGGTACTCAGCCGGCGTTGGTAGCATCATTGAACTTGCCGACGCACAAGTTGCATACACGAACGCCAGGGCTCAGGTCGTCCAGGCGCACTACAATCTCTCCAATTCTCGAGCTCAGCTCGTTACAGCACTGGGACTAAGATAATGGCTGAAACTGAAGTAGCCAATGAGATGAATACACTAGCCTTATCGCTGCCGAAACGCAGGTCGGGCTGGATCTGGGCAGTGCTCGTGATTTGCGTGATTGCGATCGCCGTGCTCGTGGTTCGCGGCAAACGCAAAGCGGGTGCCACCGCAGCAGCCGCGTCCGCTTCGGCTGGCCTCGAGAACCGTGTGGTGCCGATTCAAGTGGTCACCGTTTCTCGCGTGGACGTGCCGGTCGTGCTCGAGGGTCTGGGCAATGTCACGCCGATTGCCATTGTTACGCTGAAAAGTCAGGTCGATGGGCGCCTAGAGAAAGTGTATTTCAAAGAAGGCGAACAAGTGAAGAAAGGGCAGCTGTTGGCCCAAATCGACGCGCGACCGTTTCAAATACAACTGCAGCAAGGGCAAGCGTCTTTGGCCAGAGACGCCGCGAGCTTGGCAAACGCCAAACTCGATTTGGACCGGTATCAGACTTTGGGTCAGCAAAATCTGGTGCCCCGGCAACAGATCGACACCCAGCGAACGCTGGTGGCGCAGACCGATGCTGCCTTGCAAGCTGACCAAGCACAGATTGCTTCAGCCAGGCTCAATCTCGACTATTCGCGAATCACATCGCCTGTTGCCGGCGTGACCGGCGTGCGACTCGTCGACCCGGGCAACATTGTCCACGCTTCGGATAGCACGGGCATCGTCGTGGTGACGCAATTGGATCCGATTGCCGTCATCTTCACGCTTCCGGAAGATGACCAGTTTCGTATCAGTCAAGCCATGGCACAGGGGCCCCTGTACGTCGACGCATTCAGCCGTGACGGCGTCAAGAAGCTTGGGACCGGACAGGTTATGCTCATCGATAACCAGATCAACACCACGACCGCAACGATTCGTCTCAAGGCGAGCTTTGCCAATGCCGATCATGCACTGTGGCCCAATGGCTTCGTCAAGGCGCGATTGGTCCTGTCAACTAACAAGGGCGCATTGGCGCTTCCGAACAACACCATTCAAAGAGGCCCGCAAGGCGCGTTCGTTTATGTCGTAAAGGCTGACCAAACCGTCGAGGTGCGAGCCATTGAGATCGCGACGATTCAAGGTGACACCGCGATTGTTCAATCTGGCATTGAGGTGGGAGAAAAGGTGGTTTCGGAAGGACAGAATCAACTACGACCCGGTGCCAAGGTGGCTGTGCGCGCCGCACCGGAACCCTCCAGTTCAGCTCGCCCGAGGAAACCCCGGTGAGCGGTATATCCGAGCCTTTCATTCGCCGACCCATAGCAACTTCGTTACTGATGGTCGGGTTGTTGCTGGCTGGTTTGGTCGCACTGCGCACGCTTCCCATTTCTGCGCTGCCGCAAGTTGACTACCCGACCATCGTGGTAGCGACGAGCCTACCCGGTGCGAGTGCTGACACCATGGCTTCATCCGTAACCACGCCGCTTGAGCGTCAATTTGGCCTAATGCCATCGCTGGCACAAATGATGTCCATCAGCAGCTATGGTAATTCGCAGATTACGCTGCAATTCGAACTGGAGCGCAGTATCGATGCCGCTGAACAGGACGTGCAGGCGGCGATCAATGCCGCCAGCAACCTGCTGCCTCGACAACTACCAACCCCACCGACCTACAGCAAAAGCAACCCAGCAGATGCGCCGATTCTGACTCTGAGCGTCAGTTCCGACACATTGCCACTCAGTCAGGTCGACGACTACGTTGACTCGATTCTGGCTCAGAAGATATCCCAAGTTACGGGCGTGGGTTTAGTCACGCTCAACGGTGGGCAAAAGCCTGCGGTGCGGGTCCAGGTTGATCCAGAGGCGCTCGCAGGAGCCGACCTTAGTCTCGAGGATGTTCGTACGGCACTCGTGGCTGCCAATGTGAATCAACCCAAGGGTTCGCTTGATGGCCGGCGTCAGAATTTTGCCTTGGCGACCAATGATCAGCTGTTCGGCGCAAAGGCCTTTGATCCCATCGTGCTGGCCTACAAGAATGGCGCGCCGATTCGAGTTCAACAGATAGCCACCACAATCGACGGCGTGGAAAACAACCAGCTTGCTGGCTGGACCGACACGCAGCGTTCGATCATCATGAACATTCAGCGTCAGCCGGGCGCCAATGTCATTGCGGTTGCTGACCGCGTGAAGACCTTGCTACCACAATTGAAGGCAAGTCTGCCCCAGGGTTTGAGTGTTCGCGTCGTTAGCGATCGCACGGAAACCATTCGGGCGTCAGTCTCGGACGTTGAATTTACACTCATTCTCACCGTGCTGCTCGTGGTGGCGGTTATCTTCGTGTTCCTGCGCGAACTAAGAGCAACGCTTATTCCCGGCGTGACCGTTCCGCTGTCGTTGATTGGCACGTTTGGTGTAATGTCGCTATTGGGTTACAGTCTCAATAACCTAACGCTAATGGCGCTTACTATCTCGACTGGTTTCGTCATTGACGACGCTATCGTGATGATTGAGAACATCACGCGATACATCGAGAAGGGTATGCACCCATTCGAGGCCGCACTCGAAGGCGCCAAGCAAATTGGCTTTACGATCATATCACTCACTATATCGTTGATTGCCGTGCTCATTCCGCTGCTCTTCATGGGCGGTATCATTGGAAGACTGTTCAGGGAATTTGCCGTCACGCTAAGCATTGCGGTGGGACTATCTGCCGTGCTCTCTCTTACCCTGACTGCGACCATGTGCGCCCATTTGCTCAAGGAACGTCAGACCCACGTTCAGCCTGGGCCGATCGCCGTCTGGCTCGAGAAAGGATTCGATGCATCGCTGAACTTCTACAAACGAGGTCTCGATTGGGTTCTTTCGCATCAGATAACGACGCTTGTGCTCACCATCGCGACTGTTGCAGTGACGGTTGGCTTGGCCTTCGCTATTCCCAAGGGGTTCTTTCCGCAGCAGGACACCGGTCTGATTTTGGGCGTTACTGAAGCGTCACCGGACGTGTCATTCCCCAGAATGATGCAACTTCAGCGCAGCGCGGTTGAGATAGTCAAACAGGATCCCGACGTAGACGTTGTTACGTCTTTCATTGGTGTTGACGGCACCAACCCGACTCCGAATACAGGTCGCCTTTCAATGTCGCTGGTGTCGCGGGAGCGACGGCAAGCATCTGCAGCCGATATCTCAGCACGGTTACAAACGAAGCTGAAGAACCTGGACGGTCTCCAGGTTCACTTGCAATCAGTCCAAGATTTCAGTATCGACAACCGGGTCAGTAGCACCCAGTATCAATTCACCCTAGAAGACGCTGACCCAGTAGAATTGGCAGAATGGGGACCTCAGCTGCTGACCAAACTCCGGACGTTGCCGGAACTCCAGGATGTGGCGAGTGATCAGCAGTCGGGCGGTCTTCAGCTTGCGCTGCAGATCGATCGGGACACGGCATCGCGCCTAGGCGTCTCGTTGCAGGCAATCGACGATACGCTGTACGATGCTTTCGGCCAGCGGCAAATCACGACCGTATTTACACAGTTGAATTTGTACCGAGTCATTCTGGAGGTCAAACCAGAATTCGCCAACAATCCGGATGCGCTCTCGCTGCTATTCGTGCGCTCGCAATCAGGCGACGCCATTCCGCTCAATACACTCGCTCATCGTGAACTGCTCCAAACGCCACTGGCGATCAATCACCAGGGACAATTTCCGGCCGTTACATTGAGTTTCAACGTGGCCCCAAAGTTTTCCTTGGGTCAGGCAGTGGACGCGATTCATCAACTTGAGTCAAGTATCCAAATGCCACCGAGTGTTCATGCAGAGTTTCAAGGTACGGCCAAAGCGTTTCAGGAATCACTTGCCAGTGAGCCCGTGCTGCTTTTGGCGGCCCTTATCACGGTCTATATCGTTCTGGGCATACTCTACGAGAGCACCGTTCACCCAATTACCATCCTGTCAACGCTGCCATCGGCTGGTGTAGGCGCGCTGCTGGCGCTCATGGTTTGTAACATCGAATTCAGTATTATCGCGTTGATTGGCGTGATTCTGCTAATCGGCATCGTGAAGAAGAACGCCATCATGATGATTGACTTTGCGCTCGAAGCAGAGCGAGAGCAGGGAATCACCCCCTTTGAAGCGATCCGTCAAGCGTGCCTGTTGCGATTTCGTCCTATCATGATGACAACCGCGGCCGCGCTATTTGGAGGTGTACCGTTGGCCTTTGGAACGGGGATCGGTTCTGAACTGCGCCGGCCTCTTGGCATCAGCATCGTTGGGGGACTGCTGATATCCCAGGTGCTCACGTTGTACACAACACCCGTGGTTTATCTGGCACTCGACAGAGTTGCCCGCTGGCTTCGGCGGGGAAGCCGTTCACAAACTACTGCGCTAGTTCAGTCCCCACGGTGATGAAGTGAATATTTCTGCTCCCTTCATTACCCGACCTGTTGCCACGACATTGCTAGCCATTGCGCTGCTTTTGTCTGGGCTCGTGGCGTATCGGCTGTTACCGGTGGCGCCATTGCCGCGGGTCGACTTTCCAAGCATTTCAGTCAACGCGACGTTACCCGGCGCAAGCCCGGAAACCATGGCTTCTTCGGTGGCGACACCACTCGAACGGCGCTTTGGTCGTATAGCTGGCATTACCGAGATTACGTCGACCAATTCACTCGGCAATTCATCGATTACGCTGCAATTCGACGTTGATCGGGACGTTGACTCAGCGGCACGCGATGTCCAGGCGGCAATTGCTGCTGCTGGCGCGGAGCTGCCTGCGGGCATGCCCACTCGACCCACGTATCGCAAGGTCAACCCTGCAGATGCGCCGATTCTCATCATAGCGCTCACGTCCGACACGATTCCCCTGTCTGAAGTCTACGATACGGCCAACACGATTCTAGGCCAGAAGATATCTCAAGTTTCTGGGGTGGGTCAGGTGTTTGTCGGGGGTGGCCAGCAACCTGCGGTGCGCGTGCAAGTGGACCCAGCCGTGTTGGCCGGCATGGGTTTGACGCTGGAAGACGTTCGCAATGTGCTTGCACTGTCCACACTCGATCAACCGAAGGGAATAATCACAGGAGACAGTCAGTCATTCACAGTCGCCGCCAATGACCAAGTCTTTCATGCAGCTGATTTTCGTCCTCTCATTTTGGCGACCACTGCCCAGGGAATCGTGCGATTGGGAGACGTTGCAACCATCATCGACGATGTTGAAAACAATCGAACGGCTGCGTGGACCAACGGCAAGCGCTCCGTACAGATAATCATTCGACGCCAGCCGGGTGCAAATATCATCGAGACCATCGACCGCATCAAGGCGCTGCTGCCGCAATTGGCGACATCGATATCGCCTGCCATACATATGGAGATATCACTTGACCGCGCAGGGACGATTCGCGCGGCAGTGCGTGACGTCGAGTTCTCTCTGATGCTGAGTGTGGTTCTCGTCACCCTCGTGGTTTTCGTTTTCTTGCGGCGCGTCCGAGCTAGCCTGATTCCCACGGTTGCGGTTCCGGTGTCACTGGTCGGAACGTTCGGTGTCATGTACCTCTTGGGCTACAGCATCAATAACCTGTCCTTGATGGCACTAACGATAGCTACGGGCTTCGTGGTTGACGACGCAATAGTGGTCACTGAGAACGTCGCGCGCTTCATCGAAATGGGGGAATCTCCTCTGAAAGCTGCCTTCAAAGGGGCACAACAGATCGGCTTTACCATTGTCTCGATAACGGTGTCGCTGCTTGCCGTGTTCGTCCCCATCCTTTTCATGGGTGGAATCGTTGGGCGTCTATTTAGAGAATTTGCGGTAACGCTCGCGGTGGCCGTTGCCATTTCTGGCGTCGTTTCACTGACGCTGACGCCTATGATGTGCGGTCGCCTGTTGGACAGTCCAACAACCAGGCATGGTTGGGCGTATCGCCAATCAGAACGAGGATTCGACTCTCTTCTAAGAGTCTATGAGCGTAGCCTCGGTTGGGTCGTCAATCACACGCGTTTCATGGCGTTAGTTTCGGTTATTATCGTGGCCGCGACCGTTTGGCTGTATATCTACGTTCCTAAGGGGCTATTTCCACAGCAAGATACCAGCATGATCATGGGCTTCTCTGAAGCTCCGCAAGACGTGTCGTTCCCGGCCATGAAAGATCGCCAGAAAGCACTCAATGACGTCTTGCTTTCCGATCCGGACGTTCTGCATGCGGTCTCCTTTACGGGCGGCGGGTTTGGAGCTTCAGCAGGCAATACCGGCACAGTGTTCTTGGACATTAGGGAGCGTCCAGCGCGTAAGGCGACGATTGACGAAGTGGTTGGTAGGCTCAGAGTGCGCTTGGCCAAACTAGTTGGTGTCAATCTCTACTTGCAACCGGCGCAAGACGTCCGCGTAGGTGGTCGTTCGAGTCGAACGCAATATCAATACACGGTTCAGAGCGCGAATCTCGACGAGCTACGGGTTTGGGCGCCGCGTGTGCTTGAGCAACTCAAGAAGCTGCCTCAGTTGAAGGATGTTGCGACTGACCAACAGTCGGCAGGCCTGCAGTTGGACGTCGTGGTCGATCGAGACACTGCATCGCGAATGGGTATCACGATG
>CAZCNI010000089.1:0-7321 GCA_964499765.1 uncultured Polyangiaceae bacterium | reverse complement strand
ATCGCAGCGACTTTCAACCGGGCGATGTGGTCGCCATTTTGGGCCTACGCGACGATGAGCGGTTGCACTATCACTCGTTCATCATTGTCGACAGCGATCCCCTGACCGGCATGCCAACGGCAGTTGCCGCCAACGCGGGTCGACCGCGGATCAGAAGTTGGGAAGCCGAGATGCAGAATGCACCGCGTCGCAGTATCATCGCCAGGATTCGACCTCGCCTCGGGTGGCTCGAAGCCCTAGCCGATCCCAATGGCAGCGGCCCGACTGATCCCGAGCATCCAGTTGATCTGCAAGCCAAAGCTGATCTAGAGCTCGAGTAGCTGCCCAAGTAACTGCGAGTACACGGTGAATGACTGCGGGGTATCCACGACTTGGGCGGTTGCAATCTTGCCTGGGGCTCTCACAAGAACCGGCACCGAGCGGTCATAGATCGCTGCCGTGCCGTGGCTGGTGCCATAGCCAGGGACATAGAGGGTGTCAAAGAAGTACCCAGGCGAAAGCGCGATGAAGTAGTCACCACCAACGCCCTTGTGTACCGAGCGGCACACTAACGCCGCAAGACTCTCGTCTTGATACGGTGGACAGTCCGCAGGCAATGTAGAAACATCGAACAGCCGAGACACGCCCGTCACTTTGCTCAAAGCGTCCACTACGCCGCGACGCAATCCTTCGAATCGCGGCCGAGGCAGATGCCTGGCCGTCTCTGACCAGTACAGATAAGGGTCGACGATGTTTGCCACCCAGTCGCCCTTCCCCAGCACTTGCTCGGCGGCGCGGCGTGCGATTTTCACGAGCTCAGGGGTCAAGATGCGCCCCCCGAATTCTTTCGGTCGTACACTAGATGCGCGGTTAGCAGCACCCAAGCTGGCCAGCTGCCGATTCACCTCCGGCAATGGCAGCACACCATGGTCGGCCGAAAGCACCAGTGACCAATGGTCAGCACCCTGCCGGCGATCGAGTGCTGTGAAAAACTCGGCCAGGCTCGCGTCCAATCGGCGCAGCTCATCCCACGCTTCGTACGAGTCAGGCCCAAACAAGTGCCCGATATAGTCGTTAGCTGATAGCGATACCGCGAGAAATACCGGACTTTCACGGGGGCAATGGTCCAGTGCTTGTAAGGCCAAATCCAATAATAGGCGATCAGTAATTGGATGGGCGCGCAGGGCGGCGAACGGTTGCTGCGCGGCGCGGGCTCGATGGGGAAACACCGTGCCATAGCCGAGATAGTCGCTCTCACCCGCTTGCTCGTCTTGCGTGAGCGAATGTTCGCGCACCCATGGGGCATCGAGCAGCGACCAAGGCACGTCGACCTTCTGCTCCACGATGGAAGGGCCGGCAGTGGTCGCCACCCAACTGGGCAGCGCATTGGCAAAGGCCGTTGATGTGACGAACTGTCCCAACTTCGAGTCATACCAAAGCGTGAGGTCTGGGTGATGACCCCCGCCCACGATCGCGCCCCGGTCTTTCAAAGAAAAGGCATAGATCCTTGTCTCGGGATGCGCCGCTTTGAGGCGGTCGGCAACCAACTCGCTTTGCACGGCATTCGCTGACGATCCAATTTCAACACTGACACCGGCCGCCGTCACACTGCGCGTGTTCGAGTCAACGAGAATCCCTCTACTGGCGCCCGCAACCAGCACTTCGTTGGCTACGATACCGTGTTCGTGCGGCGCCTTACCCGTATGCAGCGACGCGTGGCCCACTGCAGTCTCGGTAATGGCGTGCGCAAACCGCACATCGGTGTACCAGGTACCTTCGGCGCGCAGCCGTGCAAAACCGCCCGCTTGCGCACCTGCTTCGGGCAGCAGTGCAAGCCGTTCGCGAGCAACCCATGCAGCAAACTGATCGATGACCAGTGCGACCGTAACCGGACCCGTACGACGCGTCGACTGAATCGGCTGGGCCTGATTGGTAACCGCTATCGCCACCTTGGGCGGCGGCGAGCTAGGCGGTGCGGTCGCCGTCGAGTTCTCAGCACAAGCGCTCAGGAGAAATAGAGCAACCGAGGCAATCCGGCAGTTCATTGAGTTTCGCTTTCTTCTATGTTTTGCGCGACACGGAAACGAAGTGTTCTTCGGTTTCACTTCAAAGTCAATGGCCCCACGGCGCGCACCAGATTGACGAAGCGCGGGCGACCCTCGCGTGCTCTTTGCAGCGTCTCTGATTGAGCGTCAAAAGCACTCTCGCCCGGTTGCGGCTGTCGAAGGTGATAGCGGCCGTTCGAGTCCATCTCGTACACGCGCGAGTTGTCCGCGCGGACGGGCATCACGGACTCGGCGACAATCTGGCGGCGGATGGTCTCGCTCAGGATTGGAAACATTACCTCGACGCGACGATCGAAATTGCGCGGCATCCAGTCGGCAGAAGACAAGTACAATTCCTCTTGCCCGATGGGGCCAAAACAGAACACGCGCTCATGCTCGAGAAACCGCCCCACCAGCGAACGAACCTGAATATTGTCGGATATTCCTGGCAATCCCGGGCGCAGACAGCAGATCCCGCGCACCACGAGCTCGATTTGAACCCCGGCTTGCGACGCTCGATAGAGCGCCTGGATCACCTGCTTGTCCACGATGGAATTCAGCTTGGCAAAGATGCGGCCTTCTTGGCCCGCCAGCGCGCGCTGCCGTTGGTGTTCGATCCGGTCAACAACGTGCAAGCGCAAGCGCGCAGGAGCCGCGATGATTCGCCGATATTCCGACTTGTTCGAGAAGCCAGAAAGTGCGTTGAATAGCTCCGAGGCATCTTCCCCAATGTTCGGGTCGCAGGTCAGCAGAGCCGTATCCGTGTAGAGTTTGGCAGTAGTAGCATTGTAGTTGCCGGTGGAAAGATGCACGTAGCGGCGCAATTCGGCGCCTTCGCGCCGCACGATCAGCAACGTTTTGGCGTGCGTCTTGATGCCAGCTGTCCCGTAAAACACATGCACCCCGGCGCGTTCCAGCGCCCGAGCCCAACCGATGTTCTTTTCCTCGTCGAACCGAGCCTTCAGCTCGATCGAGACCGCAACCTGCTTGCTGTTCTCAGCTGCGCGGATGAGGATCTTGATCACTTCTGCCTGCGCACCCGTGCGGTACAGAATCATTTTGATGGCAAGAACATTGGGGTCGTCGGCAGCCAGGCTAAGCAGCTCCAACACTGGGGTGAAAGCATCGTAAGGGTGGTGCAAAACGATGTCTGACTGGCGAATGGCAGAGAACGGGTCAGCGGCCTCGAGCCAAGCGGGCGGCACTCGCGCCGAGAATGCAGCGTCACGCAGCTGCGGCCGTGCCAGACTCGCGATCTGCATTAGCCCAGAAAGGCCGAGTGTTCCGTCTACCTCGTAAACGTCTTCCTCGATCTCGAGCTGATCGAGCAGCATCGCACGCACGTGCCAGGGAACCCCCGGGGATACTTCCAGGCGCACGGCTGCGCCAAACTTTCGGCGTCTCACTTCACGATCTACGGCGGAGAGCAGATCCGAAGCCTCGTCCTCCAAGATGTCGATATCCATATCGCGCGTCACGCGAAATGGGTACGAGCCCTCGATGGGCACACCTGGGAATAGATCCACCAGGTGGTTCTGCGTCAGCTCCTCGAGTGATAGAAAGTCGATCGACACATCGCCGGACGCGGACTCGTGCCCAACCGGTGCCGGTGGGATTTGCACGAAGCGCGGCATGGTTTCGGGAATTTTGACGAAAGCGAGTCGAGGTTCCGCCGAGTTCGGATCCGAGGCATGCACCGCCAGTGACAGCGATAGGTTAGAGAGAAATGGAAATGGGTGTCCGGGGTCCAGGGCGAGCGGAGTCAAGACGGGGAACACGGCGCGGCGAAAGTAGGCCCCGGCCGCGGTCTTTTGCTCATCACTTAAACTGTCCCAGCTACGAATACGAATCCCGGCTTGCTCGAGTGCTGGCCAGAGCTCGTCATGATAGAGGCGCGACGCGGCTCGCAACTGTTCAAGAGCAACCGCTCTGACTCGTTGCAGTTGCTCGTCCGTGGTAAGCCCATCGGGTAAAGGCTCCGTAATCGCGGCATCGAGTTGCTCTTGCAGCCCCGACACACGAATCATGAAAAACTCGTCCAGATTCGAACCATGAATGGCGAGAAATTTGACGCGCTCGAGCAAAGGCCAACTCGAATTATGAGCTTGGTCAAGAACTCGACGGTTGAATGCCAACCAGGACAATTCTCGGTTCAAAAACAGAGCGCTGTCGTCGAGCGAAGGCACTGGGTCATCAGAACTCAGCACGGACATCGAATCACTCTCCTTCATTTCCGCATCAGTGCCGCCAGCCGATCCGCCATTTCCGAACCACGGAAGGGCAGCTGGATGATTTGCTTGCCAATCGAGCCCGCTGTCAACCGGGAAGGGGCCCGGACTTGGCTCCGCGCGGCTGTGTGACTGGGCGCGCACTCGGTGAGTTGGCAAGCATTGGGCACCTGGTCGTGCGTGCGGATTGGAAAGCTTCCCTTTGGCCAGCAGCGGAGCGGTTTGGGTGCAATGCCATTGCAGCGGGTGTCGGAGCGAAGAAATGGGGTCCTTTGGACCCGGCCCCGCGCGTCCATCGCGCCACTAGCCTGATTTCTCTAGGCACGACGCGGCGGCGTGGTCAAAGGACGTCCGCCCAGACCCGAAATCGCTTCGCGATTTGCTAGCACATCAACTAGGTTCGGATCATCGTCAATCCGACCCATGAAAACCATCGCGCTGCTGGTCTGCTCCAACGTGTTCATGACATTGGCCTGGTACGGGCACCTCAAAGATCTGCGAGATAAGCCACTTTGGGTCGCCATCATGGTCAGTTGGGGCATCGCTTTCTTCGAATACTGCCTCCAGGTTCCAGCTAATCGCGCCGGCTATGGGACCATGACGCTGCCACAATTGAAGATTTTGCAGGAAGTCATCACAATACTAGTCTTCGTGGCTTTTATGCATTTCTACATGAAAAAGAGCATTGGCCTCGACTTTCTCTGGGCGAGCCTCTGCATGCTGGGCGCGGTCTACTTCATATTTCGCCGCACCATCGCGCTCTCATAGAGTAAGCTGGTACTAGTTAGTAGGCTCGGTGGCTCCCTTGAGCTTGAGTGCAGGGCAGTGTACGGCACTTGGGAGCAAGTGCTATTCGACAGTCACCCCAAATTAGGCTTTTGCCAATGAAAGCAAATGTTCTACGCTTGGTAGGCGGAGAACAATTGCGGTGATAGCGCCTCAGCCGATCAAGGGTGATCCCCACCCAGGAATCATCGTGGTCGTGGATGACGAGCCCGTCGTGCTGCGCGCGTTCACGCGGCATCTTGAACGGACGCCGTTCAAAGTCGTGCCCTGCCTCACCCCCCATGAAGCGATCGAGCAGGTCGCCCAGGGGCATGTGATCGTGGTCGTCAGTGACATCAGCATGGAGGGCATGTCGGGAATCGACCTGCTACGAACCGTCCGCGAACACGACCCGGATCTGCCAGTGATTCTCGTTACCGGGCAACCTGAGATCGCCACCGCAACCAAGGCGCTCGAATACGGCGCTTTTCGGTACCTCATCAAACCCGTTGATCCAGACGTGCTGCTCGACACCGTGCGGCGCGCTGCCCAGCTCTATCGGCTCGCGCAAGCCAAGCGTCAAGCACTGAAGCTTTTCGGCGAACCCATCATCGAATCCGAGCAGGCCGCGCTCGAAACGTGCTTCGAGCGCGCGCTCTCCGCCATGTGGTTGGCATACCAACCCATCGTGCGCGCATCGGATCACAGTATCTTCGGTTTCGAAGCACTCCTGCGCAGCGACGAGCCCTCGTTGACCACGCCGGGAGCCATTTTACACGTTGCCGAACGTTTGGGAGGGCTCAATCGACTGGGACGCGCCGTGCGCAACCAGGCAGCAATCACGGTGGCGGCTGCCCACCGTTCCTATGCGCTGTTCGTCAATCTTCACCCCCAAGATCTGTTCGATGTAGATCTGAGCGATGCGGCGGCCGCGCTTTCCGCCGTCGCTGGTCGCGTAGTGCTCGAAGTGACAGAACGCGCATCGATCACTGATTTCGAGCTGGCACGGCAGAAGATTGCCGAACTGCGCCACAAGGGGTTTCGGATCGCGGTAGACGACCTGGGCGCCGGCTATGCTGGGCTCAGCAGTTTTGCCATACTCGAACCGGAGTTCGTCAAACTCGACATGACGCTCGTGCGCAATGTCGACCAGTCCACTGTCAAACAGAAACTCGTCAAGTCCATTGCCACCTCGTGTCGTGACATGGGCCTATACGTCATTGCCGAGGGGGTCGAGACGCGTGAAGAGCGTGACGCTGCCATCGAACTCGGTTGCGATCTGCTTCAGGGTTTCCTGTTTGCGCGGCCCGGCCCTGCATTTCCGGGTGTTTCCTGGCGCTAACCAAGGCCAAACGCTTTGTCGGCGCCCGCTGCTGGAAACCGCGCCACAAAAACCACAGAATGTACCCCCATGAGCGAACGAGCAGCTAAGACCAAATTTCGCGTCCGTTGCGCGGCAGTGCTGATCCGGGGTGACGAGATCTTGTTGGTGAAGCACGAAAAGGACGGGCGCGTCTATTGGTTACTCCCTGGCGGCGGGCTCGAACCCGGCGAAACATTGGCTCAGGCAACCGAACGTGAACTGCACGAGGAGTGCGGCGTGACCATTCGCTGCGGGCGCCTGCTGTTGGTCGCTGAATCGTTAGAACCGAGCCGGGCGCGTCAGATCATCAACATGGTGTTTCTCGCGGAGCTGGTGGCTGGCGAGGCCCACTTGGCAACCAAGAATGACGCCCGCTTGGTGGGCGTGGCCTGGGTCAAACGCGATGCGCTTCAGAGTCTCACCTTTTACCCAGATTTCCGCGATCAGTTACTCACGCAGTGGGAGCACGACTTCGCGCTCAATGCAGTCAGTCTCGGAAACCTCTGGAAGGCGTGAAATCACTTAGGCGTCATCGCATGGTCCTTCGACCATTCCTAGAAACGCGGACCCGATGGCGCTTTGGCGTTGGCGCGCTTGGACGAGCCGAACCAGTAGCGTTATGCCAGTAGGAGTTGCGTACGGTGTCAGTGCGGCAAAGGCCGACGTTCGCTCATTTGAACCTGCATGGTGCATGGTTTCTTGACAACGACCTTGTGTGTGAGCTCGTGGTGAAGCACGCAGATTGGAACCGTGCCGAGCCCGCCGTCCGCGTTCGCAAGCTCAATGCGACCATTCGGAAGCAGGGTCGCCGTAAACTGCGCGGTACCACCGGGGACTTCATTGCAAGCTTCCACCAATTGACGCATCGTGCGTTGGGCGTGTATTGCGTTCCTTTTGGAGACCACGGCGCAATCGGTAAACATTATTGTCGCGTCAACTAG
>CAZCNI010000088.1:4005-7322 GCA_964499765.1 uncultured Polyangiaceae bacterium | reverse complement strand
CCCGTGCCGCCGAGGTCGCGGGAACGGCCCGTATCGACTCGGTAGAATCGCTCGAACAGTCGCGGCAAGTGAACCGCGTCAATGCCTGGTCCCGTGTCTTCGACGCAGATCCGAAGTTGGCCTGGTTGGTCAGCCTCTCCGACACTGGCTCGGATCGACGCTCCGCTGCCGCAATACTTGACGGAGTTGTCGATCAGGTTCCCGACCACGTTCTCGAGGGCTCGTCGGTCACCGAACGCGTAGACCGGGTCCGCCGGCGCTACCACTTGCAGTACGAGGCCTTTGCGTTCAGCGCGCTCGCGAAACAGCTCCGCGACTTGGTTCAGTAGGCTCCCCATGTCAACGGGCTCAATGACCAATCGCAGCGCACGCGATTCGATGCGCGATAGCTCTAGAATGTCATTCAGGAGGCTTCCCAGTCGTTCCGCATTGCGAACGATGATATCCACGAATCTCGGCAAAGCCTTGGCGTCGTTGATCGCGACGTCACGAATGGTTTCGCCTGCGGAACGAATGGCCGTTACCGGCGTTCGCAGCTCGTGGGACACGTTAGCGATGAAGTCGCGTCGCAGTGTTTCGAGTCGCCGCATCTCGGTTACATCCACGAAAACGGCAAACGCCCCACCGTAGTCGGTTCCCAAGGGTGCGGCACGCACTAATAGCTTACGGTGCATCAGTCCAGCAACCTCGATCTCTCGCGCGGCTGCGACGCCGCTCGAAAGAACCTCGTCGAGTAGCAACTTCAACTCGGAATGTCGAATGACTTCGATGGGTGTCTTGCCAATCGCGTCACGCAACAGAAGCATTTCCTGCAACGCCGGGTTGATGAGTACGACGCGGCCCGACGCGTCGAGCATGAGCACTCCCTCATGCATGCGCGAAAGCAACGCATCTAGCCGATCACGTTCGGTTCTGAGATCGTTCAGTGACACCTGCAGGCTGCGCGTCAGATGATCGAGGGCTCCGCCCAGCTCACCAAACTCGTCCGTCCCCAGTATGGGCATGCGGGTCGTCAAATCGCCAGCGGCCAACTTGCGAGCGGCAACGGTTAGCTTTCGTGCCGCGTGCGATGCAAACTGGGCTGCGAGCATTGAAACGAGCAGCGCAATGCAGAGTGCAAGTACGGCATTGATTGTTAGTCCTCGACGCAAGGTTCCAATGGCCGCTTCAATCTGCGACAGCTCTACGGAAGCACGAATGACCCCATAAGCTTCAGTCCCCGCCGGTGGAAAACTTGCGGCAGTGTACAGAAAATCCCGCGAGATGGTGGTGCTATGTCGGCGTGCAGAGCCAAAGCCGTTTGCCAGCCCTTGGCGCACTTCTGGCCGACCCGCATGGTTCTCGACATGGTCAAGCTTATCGATACTCAGATCCGAATCACCGACTACAACACCGTCGCGGCGCACGATCGTAACGCGGCAGTTAGCTTGTTTGCTCAATTCAAGCGCCAATGGCTGCCACGCTTCCCGCGTGCGGACGGGCACCAGCGTTTCATCGTGGGGCAAGCTCGAGAGCGTCTGAGTTGCTCGCCCAGCCATGAGTGCAGCTTGGGTGCGAAGATTTATCTGGACGTCCGCGAGGGTGCGCTCTTCAATCTCACGGCGTGCAAAGAAATAGACGAAGCTCGTTGCGAGCAGCACCATGGCTGCGGACAACAAAAAGAGCTTTCCTCGGATGCCGAATCTCAAGCCACTGCCTCATTGGGCGAAGCAACGAAGCGGTATCCCACACCGCGCACGGTCTCGATGTAGTCACGCGCTGATTCGAGTTTCTCGCGCAGCCGTTTGACGTGCGTGTCGACGGTTCGTGTCGTGATGTCAGCCTGAATGCCCCACACTTCGTCGAGCAGCGTCGAGCGGGTCTGGACTCTATTCTTGCGGTCGTAAAGCATTACTAGCAGGCGAAACTCCAATGCGGTAAGTTCGATCTCTTGATTTGCTACCCATATCCGATGCGCGCCGCGATCGATACGCAGCACACCAAACTCCACAATATCGCTAGGCCCGAGTTCTGGCTCCCGCTGGTTTCGTCGCAGTATTGCCTGAATGCGCAACAACAATTCGCGAACACTAAATGGCTTGACGACGTAGTCGTCGGCGCCGAGCTCGAAACCCACCACGCGGTCGATCTCTTCGCCGCGGGCGGTCACCATGATGACTGGGATGCCCCGCGTCTCGGGTCGTTCCTTCAGCGTGCGGCATACTTCCGTTCCTGATACATCCGGCAACATCAAGTCTAGCAATATGAGCTGCGGTTGTTCACGCCTGGCGCACTCGAGGCCCACGTTGCCGAGCGCTGCACCCGTTACGGTGTGGCCCGCCTGCGTCAGGTTATACTCGAGCACCTGGAGAAGATCGGGTTCGTCTTCGATTACTAGGATGTTGGCCATTTCGATTGTCAAACGCCCCCAGATTAGTACAACACTGTGACGAATTGATGACGCCGGCAGCCCAAAGTTCAGCCTTCTAGCTGCAGGCGCTGTCGTAAACGAACTTAATCCATTGGGAGAAGAATTCGTTTCTGTGCGAACGCCATGTATTCAGTGGCTGTTCTAAGTTCATGTTGACGGGTGGGGCGACGTCTGCGAGTCCCATTCGGCAATCCCTGGCGTACTCGAAGACGAGTCGTTCGGGTTCGTACTCGGGGTGACCGAGGTGCATCAAGAAGCGACGGTCAGCGCTTTCGAAAATCGTGTAGCCGGTTTCTGGCGCGTGTGCCAGTAACCGAACTGCCCCATCCACCTGCTGTCGCTCCATCTCTGCGTCGTCAACACCGGAGTGGCGACTCTGTGGGCAAAAAAAGACGTCGTCCGTATCGCCAGTGATCGGGTGATGCCGTTCGGTGTTTCGCGCGCCATAAACACCAAATAGCTTACGCTCGTACATGATCTTCTCGATACCGAGCGTTTTGGCGAGCGCCATCCCTCCCCAGCATAGCCCTAGGGTGGAAGCGCAGTTCTGTCGAGATTGGCTCAAAATGGGTGCCAACTCCTCCCAATAGTGCACGGCCTCGAAAGCCAACTCCTCAACCGGTGCACCTGTCAGAAGCAGACCATCCAGAGGTTGTTGTTGCATAGCTTCCTCGAACGTCACATACGCATTGCGGATGTGTTCCCAGTTGCTGGTCTTGTAAGCGTGGGACTTGAGGCGGATGAAGACAGGGTCAATCTGAATGATCGAACGACCCAGCGGCTGTAAAATCGAATACTCGTACGTCTCGGCCATGGGCATGATGTTCAGAATGCCAATGCGAAGCGGTCTGATGTCCTGACGGACCGCTTGTTCTGCCGATATGCAGACCACCCGACTTTCCTCGAG
>CAZCNI010000088.1:0-3905 GCA_964499765.1 uncultured Polyangiaceae bacterium | reverse complement strand
TGGTGAAAAGAGGCATTTGGCTGTGTTTGCTCGGTCTTATAGCAATCGCATGCGGTCATTCCGAAGATGAGTGGCGTGGGCAGCTGGCGCGGTATGACCAGCTCAGTCACCAATTCAACGACGAGAAGGCTGCCAACGCCAAGACTCAAACGCAGCTGGATGCTGAGAAGCAACGCGCGGCTGAACTTCAGAAGCAGCTGCAGCAGATGGGTATCAACCTCGATACAATCAACGCTCAACTTCAGCAGACCGATACGGAAAAGGCTCAATTGGCGGCGAACCTCGACCAACTGAAGCGGGCATTGGACGAGTACAAACAGCGCGCGGACCAATTGGAGCGCATCAAGCAGCGTTTCGAGTTGCTCAGAGACAAGTTGAACAAGCTGACGCAGCTGGGGCTCAAAGTGGAAGTTCGCAACAATCGTATGGTCATTCGCCTTCCGGGTGACGTGCTGTTTCCCTCTGGTTCAGACAAGCTGAAAGAGCAGGGCGTCACTGTACTCGGCCAGGTTGCTGAAGTCATCAGGACCGACGCCCAGCTGTCCAAGCGCTATTTCCAGGTGGCTGGCCATACGGACAACAAGCCGCTCCAGGGCGGCCCGTTTAAGGACAATTGGGGGTTGAGCCTCATGCGTGCGCGCCAAGTTTTGATTTGGATGATTGCCGATCCCAATGCTGAGGTTGGTGGTGGTGGCCTCGACCCTCGGCGTTTGCATGCGGCTGGCTATGGGGAAACCGACCCAGTGGTTCCCAACGATGACGATGCCAAACGAGCAGCCAATCGCCGGGTCGAGCTCGTGCTTTTGCCAGACGTCGAAGAGATGCTCGATCTACGGCAGTTGCTCTGAGTCAGGGGCGCCCAAGCATTTCATAAATCTATTTCACCCCTGACCCTCGGTCGCCTCACCCAAATATTCCGGCGTTTTCGTGCGTCTTGCTCCTAGTCCCGGGGGCTCGCTACGGCTCCTAAGATGGCTTCCTGCCTGCCGCTGGGCAGGTGCTCATTTCCGTGAGCGAAACCGGTGCAACGGTTGGCGCGTAGCTTTGTTTGATATCGGTCGTGGCACTTAACCCCCGGACGGCCCTAGACTGGCCGCGCCGGTCGGGCCGTGACTGATTCGAAGATTGAACAACTCATGGAGGCATACGTCGGAGGCAATCTTGCCGCCTTCGACGAGATGTATCGTCGGGTGTCGCCCACGCTTTTCTCCTATTTACTCCGGTTGACCCGTGACCGCCCACGTGCGGAGGATTTGTTGCAGGTTACCTTTGTTAAGGTGCACAGGGCCCGCGCAAGTTACTTCATTGGCGCGCCCCTCATCCCCTGGTTGCTCGCCATTGCGCGCCGGGCGTTTCTCGACGAACGGAGAATGAAGAAGAGCCGCTACGAGGACCTCAGCCCCGATGGCAGACTTCCTGAGCATCAACAGCCCGCAGAAACCGTCAACGACGAGGTGAGCGACGCACTGGCGCGTGCCCTGGACACGCTTCCGGAAAACTACCGTGATGCTATTCATCTCACTAAAATTACTGGGCTTTCACTCAATGAAGCGGCAGACGTTTTGGACACCACTCCCGCGGCCGTCAAATTACGAGTGCACCGCGGTTACAACCTGATGCGAGAAAAATTCGAGACTCTACGGTTGGCAAGAACGTGACACAAGAACACGACCCTTTTGCGGGCGCAGCATGGCCCAAGCAGCAATGCCCCTCGGAAGAGGTCGCGGCGCGGATCCACAACATTTGTGCCCGCAATCATCGACCCGCTCGGCTCGTGACCGTGGGCACACGTATCACCAGGAGTATTGCTCTTTCTGGTCTGCTTTTTGGAGTTCTGCTTGCCTTTGGCTGGCAGCGCCATCCGCCGACTCGCGCCATTGCGTGGGCGCTTATTGGTGCCTTGATCTGGGGTATTCTGCAGGCGGCGGTCATTCTTGTGGGTTTCGGCCGAAGCTCGGGCAAGCGGCTTCATCGAGTGTGGCGCTGGGGGATGGTGCTAACAATATCGACCGCCTTCCTGCTGTACCTCACGCTCACTTCTGATTCCATTCTGCCGCTTCGACACTTCTTGAGCGATTCCAAGGCCATCAGGCATACGCTATCCTGCGGTATACACGCGCTGCTGTTCGGGGCCATGGCCATTGCGTTGCTGTTCGTGGTGTGGCGCAAATCCGATCCCTTTAGTCCTCGTTTGTCAGGTGCTGTTTCTGGACTTGCGGGTGGATTAGTTGGCTCGGTAGCGCTCGAAATGGTCTGCCCGCACTTGGAAGCCTGGCATCTATGGATCGGGCACGGCCTGACACTGGTCATGCTCGTTGCCTTTGGTTGGTACGCAGGCAGACGTTGGCTTGCCCCGTAGTCCAAACCGTCCCGCATCCTGACGCGACGCCCGCCGATGACGCCGAGGAATGGTGGTCCTTCGACCATTCCGCGGCGTCATCGGAGGACCACTCCGGTGCTCAGGCAAACTTCGCCAGCGAACGAGCTTGGCGGGCGGGTTTTCTGACACGTGATGGAATGCTCGAGTCCTAGGGGCGGAGCAATCGACTCCACCCAGTGAGGTTCGTCGTTAGGGCGACGCTGACGCGCCTGCGTCTTGCCCGATAGTCACTGGCTCAGTCACAGCCGCGGCAACGGGGACCTTTTTCTCGCTCTCACGAGACTGCGTAACTTTCCATACTTGTCCATCGGGGACCAGGTCGAGCACTACAGAGTGTGGGTCTTCGTTGCTCGTGTACGTGGTCACTTCCACGATCGCGCGCTTCGAATTCATCTCAAGCAGACTTGCCGCTCCGGTGATCTTGTTCTTAAGTGCCGCGCGGTCGCGTTCGCAGACGTCAGGGTTGCGTTCGCAGGCCTGAATGAGCTCGCGAATCTTGTCGCCCATGGCTCCTGTCGCAATCTCGCCCGCCAGAATCACGTCCTTTGAGACGAATCGAAGCTGAAACTCAAGTCCCGCGTTTTTCGGATCGCGAGCAAGCTGGGCGACACTAACGTAGCGTGGGTCGCGAATATGGTCGGGGTGCGCGTTGCACGCGAGCCGAGCCGCGAACCACATAATAATCACCAGCACCGAGATACTGCTCAACATACCGATCGTTTGGAGCTTGGGAACGTTGAGCTGCTCCTCTGTCGTCGGGATGTTCTTCTTTTTCTTCGGAAATCGACGTCGTGCCGCTTGACGCTTGGCTCGCGCTCGGCGCGCACGCCTGCGTCGCTCCTCTTCTTCTTCGTCCTCATCCGCTTCATCGTCCTCGTCCTCGTCCTCATCGAGCTCTTCCTCGATAACCTGACGGGGCTTGGCGCGCCGCGTGGGTGAGGCAGCGGGTGACTGGGAACTTGAAGCTGACGCCGATGGTTTGTCCTGCGCGGACTCGCTCTCTGACTTAAGCTCAACTGCGTTTGAATCGTCCCGATCTTCGTCTCTTGAGTCGTCGGGTTTGCGATCGGAAGCCATAGCGGCAGTGAGCATTCACGGGAAGCGCCTCGGGCGCAATGGGTTCTGTGACTAAAGAGATCGGCAAAGCAACGGTTGGCCACGCAAACGGGCTGACAACCAGACCTCCCCCTTACGAATTGAGCTGGCGGCCGGTCTAAGTTAATGGGGTTGTTGCGGCCAATGCAGTGGATCTGCATTGCTGCCGCCTAACGATGGCGGCGCGAATGCTTCGCCAAGAACCAGCTATGCTCCGAGCCGTGTGGTCCCGACTCAGAGCAATACTTCCCAGAGATTCAGAGCTCATCCAGGCAATGCTTGGGGTTGAGGATGCCGCGTGGTCTCGGCGACAGTTGTGTAGCGGCCCAGCTTACCGAATGATTCGTTTCTATAACTGGGTGCTGGGCGTGAGTTGTAGCTTGGCATTGCTCGGCGGCAAGTTACTTGGTTCGAGTCTACTGGCCTTGCG
>CAZCNI010000087.1:0-7331 GCA_964499765.1 uncultured Polyangiaceae bacterium | reverse complement strand
TTCAGGCAAGACTTCTGCTCCAGGCTCGACGCAGGACGACACGAAATTATCGTGACTCGAGCGGGTCAAAGTGATCACCTAATTTTCTGCCCGGACCCAATTCCGGCTCAATTCCCGGATTCTCGTGCGAGCTGGGCTGACCTCGAACCAAACGCAATACCTATCATCGAGGAGCAAACGACCCTTGGGCCGCGACCAACTTCGCCGTCAGGCTCGATTCGATAAGAGTCGCGAGTCGTCAGCACCAGACAGCTTAGGTCCAGTCGACCACGCCAACCGTTGGCGAGCGGCCACGCCACTTCCAGTCCCGCACCAACAACGGCCGCCAACGTTGATGTGCTCGGCGCCGTTGTGATGTCGAGGGCGCGGAGTTCCGCTAGAGTGAGCCCAACTCCCAGCCACGGTTTGTAGTGGACGAAGTTGCCAAGCGGCAAACCCACACGCGTAACGCCCTGACTCGCCCAGCGTCGTACTCGATTGGGCTCACCACCGGACGAGCTAGGCCATGAAGTCGCCAACTGTAGTTCAATTGACAGGGGCAACGCAGGGAACTCAATGCCCCCACCCGCCTCGAATTGTGCCGTGATTATTCCGCGAGGCAGGGGCAATGCTGGTCCAGCACCGACAAATCCAACGCCTCGCAGCGCCGCACTTGATGTGGTCTGCGCGTCGGCGAGCGACGCGGGTAAGCCAACGGGTTTGCTAGGATTGTGGTCTGGGGGATTCGTTCGGTTCGGCAGCGTCGTCACACCAAGCGGGGCCTGTGCATCGCGACTCGGTTGCTGAATGTTCGCATTTGTGGTTCCCACTGCCACGGAGGATTTGCCGGACTCGGCGACCGGTGGTGCAAGCCATCGCTCGTCGTTTCTGCTGGCAGTGACTTTGCGCGTCATCCCATCGAGTTCCACGAAGTAGGCTTCCACCACGACTGCCACTGCCTCGCAAACAGCGTGGCAGTCCTGACTAGAGAATCGCCGCGTGAGCACGACGTCAGTACCATTGCGGAGCAGGGTCATCTCCACACTCGCTGAGTCAGAATGCGTAGTAACCAAGTACTTGGAGTTACCGATTGCTAGACCACGCCCAATGAGAGCTGCCTCGAGTTCACGTTGACTCGGACAGTCACCTTGAACCAAAACCTCGAGGCCAGGTGCCGCCGATGAGCTGGTCGCCACCCCCAGTGAGGCAATGACGAGAGCAACTGAGACCCCCAAGACTCTTCTCAACAAGATGCCGACCCGGTTCGAGTGAGACGTTCGTATTGCATTGCTACTGGCATGCGTCGGTGACCCGCCACGATTATACTTCCAAAGTCGTCCATTCGCCAAAGTGAACTGACATTCCGCGCTGGCTCGGCAAAGAGCGCGTCACTCTGCGCAGGAAGTCCGCGGGCATACGGGAAACGGTCGCACCGAAACCACAGTGCCGCTTGTTCAAGGTAGGCCGACTGCAGCGCCTTGCTTGAGCGACGCCCAGAACCGCTCGACGTCATCCAAACGGGTGGCTCGCCGCGCAGGCGGAAGTGAGGCCAGCAACCGCTGCCCATAACCTCGGCGATGCAGCCGCTCATCAAGCAGCGCAACGATGCCCGTGTCGCGACTAGAGCGTATCAGACGCCCAAAACCTTGTTTTAGTGCGATTGCTGCCGCAGGCAATGCATATTCCGTGAACGGATTGCGGCCCTGCGCTTGCAGTGAAAGCGAGCGCGCACGCACCAGTGGATCACTCGGCACGAGAAACGGTATTTTCTCTAGCACCACGAGCCGCAAGGCAAACCCCGCAACGTCAACACCTTCCCAGAAGCTCGAGGTTGCTACCAGCACTGCGTTGCCGTTAGCCCGGAAACGTTGCAGAAGTTCGGTTTTGGGGAGTTCGCCTTGCAGAAGCAACGGCAACGTCAACGATGCACGGAGACGTTCATGCAGGGCGTACATCGAACGAAGGGACGTGGTGAGCACAAACGCTCCACCGGTCGTCAATTCGATCAGTGACAAGATACGTTCTGCTGCCTGCTCGATGAATTCCTGACTGCTAGGCGACGGCAAATCGCGAGGAGTGTATAAAAGGGATTGATGTTTGAAATCGAAAGGGGAAGACACGACGAGCAAATCAACGGGGGCGATCAGCTCAACAATACCCAGGCGTTGTTGCAAGTAGTCGAATTGACGAGACGGTTCATTGTCTTGCAGCGACCGGAATGCCGTCAACGTTGCGCTGGTAAGAACGACCGTTGGAATCGTGTCAAAGACTCGCTCTTTGAGTATCGCCCCAAGCTCAATCGGTGAGGACGTGAGCGAGGCTCCCCGATCAGTACGGTCGGTCCAAACTACCCTTCCACGGGTAGATTCCATCAGCTCCTGCAGACGCGCTCGCGCCTCACCGATGCGTCGCACCGCGATCTCAAGCGCATCCTTAACGTTACCCGATCGCAGTTCGGCAAGGCCTCTCGACCCAGGCAGCAACGCCGCCGTCGTTTGAGCGACCCCAGCAATTGCTTCCAGAATCGAATCAAGGCTTATCCACGGCTGCTGCGCTTGTGCGTGCAGCTCTTCCACGTCAACCTCGGCACGCCCCTCCCCAGCACTCGCGCAACGCTGCACGACATTGAAGAACTCATTGAGAGTCGCGTGAAGCTGCGTCGACAGGTTCCGAAGGGCTGCTGGCTCCACAGCAAAGCCGAGACTCTTGGCGTTGTCAATGGCTCGACTGAGGTCGCGTACTACCCGGGTCAGGGACTGCGACGATATCTTCGTACCGAAAAAGTCAGTAGCGATGTCCTCTAATTGGTGCGCCTCATCGAAGATTACAACATCGTAATTGGGCAAGATGCGACCGGGATGCGCGCCGCGTAAAGCCAGGTCGGCAAAATACAAATGGTGATTAACGATGACCAGCTGAGCCATTTCAGCCTGACGTCGCATGTGCGTCACGAAGCACGATTCGTAGTACTCACAACTCGCCCCTACACGGGTGTCGCTGGACGAAGTCACCTCCATCCACTCGGGCTCGTCTTCGCTAAGACTCGTCAAGTGACTTATGTCCCCACTGACGCTGCTATGACTGAACGTAAGAATCTGTCCCAGGCTGCGCGATGTGCGTCCTTGCACTAAGCGGCTCTGGTGGCGCTCAGCAAGGCGTCGCCGACAAATGTAGTTGGAGAGTCCTTTCATGACCGCAATGCGCGGCTCAAAACCAAGAGCATCGGTGATCCATGGCAAGTCATGACCCACGATCTGTTCCTGCAACGCTCGCGTCGCTGTAGAGACAATGACTTTCTTTCCACTCAGCAGTGCCGGCAGTAGGTAAGCTAGGGTCTTTCCCGTCCCTGTGCCCGCCTCGCACAGTAGGATTCGTTCTTCCTGAATTGCACGTTCGACGGCCGTGGCCATCTCAATCTGGGTAGCGCGCGGTTCGTAGTGCACATACTTCGCCGCAAATGGGCCGTCAGGGCCAAGCAGTTGTGCGCTGGAAGTCATGACTGAAGGAGCCTCACGGAATCTTGCTATCCGTGTATATCTGCCTCAACGGCCCCGTGGGTGCGAGCATCAGTCCGGTATATCCTCGGGAGGTATGGTGCCCTCAGTATCGAGGAACTGTAATCCAGCGATTTGCCCGCCCGACTCATCTCGTATCCACGCGACACGTATTTCTCGTGGATGAGCGTCGTCGTCACCAAGCACGAACGTGTATTCCGTGTGCGGCTCGATCGAGTCTTCGAGTACAATGCGAATACCCCCACGACTAATGTTCAATGCCCAGCCGAAGTAGACTTGGTCGTCTTTTCGTAAGGTGACCCGGTCCGATGAAGGTTTGCGCGAACCTCCGTTGTGCCGCCGTTTCGGCGCGGTCAGTGACGAGGTATCTTTCGAGTCAGGGCTTCGCGATGTCACTTTACTAATGCTTTACCAGAGCGCGTAGTCCAATGAAACGGGCCCGATTCATCGCCGGTTCTTCATGTCGTGTCGTTTGGGGGGCAGTCGGGCCAGAAGAATTTGAAGTTCGGCCACCTAGACGCGCTTGACGTAGGCGGCACCCGGGTGAAACAGTCCAAGTCGGCCGGGCGTCTCATGGGCTCCGGTGCTACGGCAATGAGCGAGAAGACCTCATGAATCCTCCTGTCACAGCTTTGGAACTGAAGAAGCAGCTCATTGCCCGGGGGTTCGAAGTATACCGTACCATTGGAAATCAAGTTCTGCTCGCTGAGCGCGTGCGCGACAACTTGATTATGGACGCCAACGTGGCGGCGGTCGCTGGTGAGACATTCGCGGCACGGGCGTCGTATCGAGCACAGCAGGCCGATTTTCACGGTGTGGCGGAGTCCGAGCTCTTTGCGCACGCCCGTCAAGTCGCGACCGACACACTAGGTCGAGGCTACCGAGAAGTGGATCGAACCGTGGTGCCCATAGTGGACCCAAGTGACCGTACTCGAACGCTCGATACCTGGTACGAAGTGACGGTTGAGCTAGCAGTGGGGACGATCGACGAACTTGAGGCTGAACTTCGCTATCTTTTGTCGTCTGAAAAGATTGCCAGCGATGGCCGCGGAGTGACCGGCTGAGCTGCCGGCAACGCTGAGGCGCCCGCTAGAGCTCGACCTTAATTGTCCCTCGTGATATCCCCGGCACCCCTCCTCATGATTCGGGTTCACCCGGGTTGAACGGGGGACTCCCAGGAGTGCGCTCCCATGATGATGAATTTGTTTCGAAGCGGTGGGCTGGGCCAATGGATTGTGGCCGGCGTAGCGTCACTCGTGATCGTGGTGTTCGTCGTTGAATTCCGCACCGCTCGCGGACCAGCCCACGCCAAGGTCGCCGCGGACTGCGCAATCAAGATGCCCGGTGTATGTGTGTCGTCCAAGGACTTCTTTTCGTCCTACGGTCTCATCGTCCCACCCGGCGTGTCGGCGAAACAAATCAAGGCACTGAAACTACCTGAACAGGTGCTCGAAGGACTCGTTGAGCGAGAGCTACTCGTCAAGCAAGCTGAGCAGCAGGGGATTGGCCTCGGCAACGACGACCTAGACGGTCAGCTGATGCAAGGTCGCGCTCACGTGTCGCTACCTGTAGCAATTGCTCCAACTCTGGGAGCCCAACTTGGCCTCTGCATACCTGGCGGACGGAACTATGGGTGTGCGCCGTCTGCTGAGCTGATGCGATTAATGTCGGTACGCCGTTCTTCTGACGGGCGCTTTGATACCAGCAAGTACGAGCGGGAGGTACGAATTCGCACCAACCGGGGCCCAAAGCAGTTTCGCGAGCTGCAGGAACGAGAAGTCATTGCCGAGCGAATGAGATCGCTGATTCGTAACAGTGTGCGTGTTTCGCGTGAAGAAGCCTTTGCACAGTTTGAACGAGAGAACTCAAGAGCCGTCATTCGCTATGTCACTATCGACCGTGACTGGTACGGACGCAACGTTGCAGACTTGTCTGACAAGGCAGTCCTTGCCTGGGCAGACCAGAACAAGTCGGCAGTCGACGAGGCACTTAAGACCGAAAAAGGGAACTTCACAGCGGGATGTCCGCTCGTGAGCGAAATCGGAATGCCGTTCGAGAACGACATCACCGATCAAGCCAAGGTCGATCTGCGCAAGAAGATCGACGACGCCTATGCTCTGGTTACTAAGGAAAAGCAGCCCTTCGAGCGCGTGGCTCGGCAACTGAGTCAGACAGACACGGCAGCGGCTGGAGGCAAACTGGGTTGCTTGTCTGAGAAATCAGGACTCGCTGGTAAAGAGCTTCTCGAAGCAGCCACGGGGTTGAAAGCCGGTCAGGTTTCTGCCGTCATCGAAACGACGCATGGCTTCTACATATTGCGCTTGAATGGCACGCTGACGGAACCCGCCGTTGAGAGCGAGGCTCGGATGAGCGTGGCACGCCGTCAGGGCGCTCGCTCACTCACGGATGAGGGCGCCAACAAATTGGCCGCAGAATTGATCAAGAAAGTCAAGTCCGGGGTGGAACTCGACGTCGCACTCGCACAGTCCTTGGGCGAGCTTTCGATACGGTCCTCTGCGCGCAGCGCAACGTCCACTGAAGAGGCCGAGACTAACGCGGGCAAATCGCCCAAAGTAGTGCTTTCTTCGTCATTCACTCTGATGGGCACGCCAGGTTCAGACTTCTCACCCTTCTCCGGTATTGGGCAGCGCGTTTTCGCCTTGCCCGCACCAGGTTCTGTGGTCGATAGCCCCGTGATGACGCTGCGGGGACCTGCCGTCGTTGTCCTGGTAACGAAGGAATCTGCCAAGCGCGAGGACTTCGAGAATCAGGCAGAAGAACTGATGCGAGATTTGCGAGAATCAAAGGGAGAAGCTTCGCTGGTCGAATCCCTTGCGCGAGCACGGCGTGCAGTCGCCAGCAAGCTCGAAGTGTCCAACGAATACAAGAACCTCAAAGTCCGCGGCAGCGAAGATTGAGCAACTCCTATAGCTTCATGCCAGAACTGGTCTCCACGACCCTAACATCAGGCCTTGAGGTGTTGGGGGTACAATTGCCCCACGCGCGGCGCTCAGTGCTGCAAATTCTGACGTTGGTTGGGTCGCGCTTCGATCCGCCGTCCTTGCACGGGATCAGCCATTTTCTTGAGCACATGCTGTACCGGGGCACGCTCAGCCATCCAACCCCGCATGCGCTTGCCCATGCATTCGAGAGTCTTGGCGGTACGCTAGAAGCAGCAACCTACGTCGATCATGGCATTCTGGTGTTGGACCTTCCACCCGAGAATGTTGCTCAGGCACTTCCGCTTTTTTGCGAGGTCTTTAGTAGTCCGGTGCTGCACGGGCTCGACATCGAACGTGGCATCGTGCGCGAGGAAATCCTTGAGACACTCGACGACGACGGTCGGCTAATCGATCCCGATGAGCTCGGGCATCAACTATGTTTTGGCGGCAATGCGCTTGGTACTCCCATCACAGGAGGCCTAAGCGAGCTTGAGCGGTTCGATGAGCGAGCGCTGCGGGCTCATCATTTGCAGCGCTACACCACGCAATCGTCGGTGTTCTGTGTGTCGGGACCAATATCGTACGAGTCGCTACTGCCTGCCATCGAGCGTGGTTTTGAATCAGTACCCGCCGGCACTCGTCCCACTTTCCAGTCACCTGCACCACAACACGAGCCACGTTTTGGGTTCACTTCTCACGTATCTAGTCAAACAGAACTGCGCTTGATATTCCGTGCGCCTGGGCACCATGATGCGGGGGAGCCGGCACTCGAGCTGTTGCTGCGGGTACTCGACGACGGAATGAGCACGCGACTATACCAGCAGGTCTGTAATAACTTGGGCCTCTGTTACGACGTCAGCGCCTACTATGAAACCTGGCAAGACTGCGGCGTAGT
>CAZCNI010000086.1:0-7343 GCA_964499765.1 uncultured Polyangiaceae bacterium | reverse complement strand
TAATAGTCAACGTAACGCCAGCTGCTTTGCCGATCCCCAACGCCAGGTGCCCTGATTTTCTGCCCATGGTGATGATGAAGTACCAACGAGACGTTGTGGCAGCGTCCACTTGAAGGTCTTTGACGATCCCAACGCCGACGTGCCGTGCAGTCTGAAATCCAAACGTGAAGATGCCATCGGGCAAAGCCAGATCATTGTCGATAGTCTTCGGTACGTGAACGAACTTCAGCCGGCCGTCGGCGGCTTCGGCGAGCCGCATCGCCGCCAGCGCAGTTTCATCTCCGCCAATCGTAATCACTGCATCAACCGACAGACGCTCCAGCGAGTCGAGCGTTCTTGAGATGAGCGACTCATCCGACGCAGGATTCGCCCGCGAGATCCCGATGAAGACGCCGCCGCGGAAATGAATCGCAGCAACGTTCTTGATCGTCAGCGGTGCTGCGTGACTAATGTCGCCTTGCATGAGCCAATAGAAGCCGTCGCTGATCCCGAGTACTTCAATACCAGCCAAACAAGCGCGAATAGTTGCCGCGCCGATAACACTATTGATTCCGGGCGCAGGCCCCCCGGCAGCAAGGATGGCGATTCGTTCGAGCCTAGTCATCGTGGGCCAGAGGGTAACATTCTTCGCGACACTTTTTGCGAGCCGCCCGTCATTTCGCAGACCGCGGTCCCTCCGGTCCACCATTGGCCGTCGAAAACTGCGCCAGGAACTCTAGGCTCGGCTTGGCGCGCACGCCTGGCCGAAAGACCGACGCTGCGCTCGCCGCAGCGCCGGCATTCAATTGCCCGGGATAGCAACTCTCCCGGGGTCTTAGCGAGACATTGCTACCGGATCGGAGACTGCGCATTCGGTGCCTTGAACTGTTCGAGATAACGTAGGTTCTGATCGAGTGATTCCATATAAGGACGCACGTTGCCCTTTGGGGTCGAATACTCGAGCATGAGCTGGTCGTCCGTGGCAACCAACGAGTTCTTGACGCTACTGAACCGGCGATTCGCATCGCTAACGAGTTGCCGGAGCGAGCTTGGCGTGAGCAGTTGCCCCTTGAGGACTTCCTCTGCATGTCCGCCAAACAGGCGCAGCGTGCCCGCGAGCATACGGGCGTTTTCGAGCGCCTTCAGGTTCTGAGCACTTGGTTCGCAGTCGCCTTCGCAGGCAACCAAGATCCCTTGCTTGCCTAGGTAGTAGAGCCACACGTGCGGGAATTGCTCGATCAAGGTCGTCATTATCGTCGCAATATCAAGCTCTGAAAGGCGGTGGAGCTGCACCCATTGCTGAAATACGCCACCCGATGCAAGTCGTTGTCGCACCAATTGATAGAACTCACGGTTGTACAAGTTGGCGGCACCGGCAAACCAGATGCTGGAAAGTTCGATGCTGATGACGTCATACTTGGAGCGACCGAGCAGCAGGAAATTGCGACCGTCCGTAACGTGAGCCTTCACTTGCGGTTCATGCAACACCCCCGCATTAACTGCGCGAAAATGCCGATCGGCGAGCGTTAGGATGTCGCCACTGAGCTCAGCAACGTCAATCTGTCCAAAGCCGGCTTGGCGAAAGACCTTGGTGGTCGTGCCAGTACCAAATCCAATCACGAGCGCGCTTTGCCGCGCAGAGGTGTGAAGCAGCGGGGCCAACGCAAACGAGGACTGCGCCTTCATCTCACCCCCCGTGCTGTCATCACCCTGGAATTTTCCGTTGGTAAGGAGTGTCAAGATGGGTCTCGACGACCGCTCCCCAGTAACGGCTACGGTGGTCATGCCCCCATCGAGACTCTCGGCTGAATCGATGACGCGGCCGTATTGCTGCGAGGCAAAGTAGACGTTGCCGCCCGAAGCGAGAACCGAAAGATTGAACTGCGCCGGCTGCTTGAGGAAAAGAATCACTTCGAGACCGAGCAGGACCCCGGTAGCAAGCTTGCCGCGGCGACCTGCGTAGGGCAATGACAACGCAGCAAGCATGATGCACCCCACGGTCAACGCATGCAGGGTACTCAGAGAACCGAGTACCGGTAGCAATCCGAAGCCAACTACGAGCGCGCCCAGGATGTTTCCTACGGTATTGAGAGCCGAGGCAACGCCGAGCGCCGCGATCTTTTTCGCCGGGAAAGCGCGGCCAACGGCTTCCATCGCAATCGGGAACTGCGCCCCGATGAAAACAGCGGGGGGCAGCATGATCACCAGACAGGCGAGGAATCGAATCAGTTCGCGCGCAGCAAATGAGCGTGCGGGGAGCCAGAAACCAAAAGCAGCAAAGTACCTGGGAATTGAGTCCCAGAAGGGCACCCCGAGCAGAAGCGACAATGCCACCAGGGCTTGACAGAGCAACAGAGCAACCGCGAGCTCCCGCTGCACGCTGAGCCAACGACGTGCAGCATTCGAGCCCGCGCCTAGGCCAATCAGAAACGCGAACAACATGAGGGAGAATGCATAGACGCTATTGCCCGCTATCGTCGCTAGCAGATGGATGAACGTGGTTTCCAAGCCAAACGTGATAAAGCCGCCAACGGTCAGTTGGATGATCGCGACCCAACCGAGCACACGGTCAACCGGTCTCTGCTCCCGCGCTGGCTCTGTCCCAGGTATCGCTATATCTGGCAATGGGTCAACATGAACGTTGCGCTTCGTTTGAGAGTGGGCAATCAGCAGCGCGGTCACGGCCACGCCCACATTAATTACCACGGCCAAGCGCAGCGATGACAGCACTCCGAGTGCGGGCATGATGAGGTATCCGGTGGCGATCGCACCAACGGCAGCACCCAAGGTGTTGGAGGAGTAGAGAACCCCTGCCGATGCTCCAAGTCCGGCACGTCGAGCGATGAGATGCCGCGTGAGCATGGGCAGCGTCAATCCCATCAGCAGGGTAGGCGGTATCAGCACCGCGGCCCCGAGCGCAAGCTGCAATCCGACGAGCCAACTCGCTGCAGGATCGGCTCCTGCGGCAATCATGACGTAGAGCGCTCGCGTGAATTTCAGAGTCAGTGGCGCTGCCGCGCAAATGACCGCCACCCCTAGTTCAGCCCCCGCATAGAACAGCACCGGGCGCGTGACCCGTTCGGCAAGTTTACCACCCCAGAACGAACCAAGCGCCAACCCCGCCATGTAGGTGGCAAGTACGATGGTAGAGGCATGCGAGGTACTGCCAAAAGTCAGAGCCAGCCCCTTGGCAAATACGACTTGGTAAACCAATGCCGCGAAACCAGAAAGGAAGAACACCAGAATGATGGCAATGTCCGTGCGAGTAATCTGGGTCCGATGCACCGCAGGCACCGAATCGGAATGAAGCGCAAGGCGTGAAAGCAGATGAACTAGAGCGGCCAGAGCGAGCGACAATGGGATTGCCACTAGCGGACTCGGTTCCGAGCGAGCCGAGAGTGTGACAATCACGATGAGGGCAGCCAGAAGCAGCGAGCGCTTTGCCCACGATTTGTCTGATCTTGCCGAAGGCTTACCCAGCGCAGCGAATGTAGCAATCGCAGCCCAAAGCAGCGGGAAGCAGATGACGCCCAAACGAGCAGCGCTCGTGGCCGCAGCTGTCGCCGTTGGGCCAAATCCATTGAGCGCCATCGAACTGAAGGGTGCGCTCGGCAGTGGAATCGCAATGCACAGGATTGCACCAACGATTGTTGCCCAGCCGAGCGCACTCGAACACACGTCCCCCGCTCGCTGATCTTGACGCCGCTCCATTTGTGCCAAGACCAATGCCACGAGGAGAGCAGACACCAGTATCGCCACCCGATTGGGGGTCGCCTGCTGCATTGCCCGGTCGAGCGCACTGCCCAGCAGTGTGTGCGGAAGCAGCACTACCGTGAGCTGTTCGAAACTGCCCGCGCAATAGGCCAAGAGCAGCATCGCGCCCGGTACTTGAATGTGACGCAACTGCACGCGACCGTCGTCCCGCACCGAGAGACCTACAAGTACGTAAAGAGAAGCGCTGATCAATGCAGCCAGCCACGGGAATTCTCCGGTCAGCCGAAGAACGTTCAGCGGCCGAACCACGATTCCAAGTATCGCCAAGACCTCAAAGAAAATGCTCAAGCCAAGCAACTGAAGAAATAGGGTTGGCGATGCTGACCGCGCTGAATTGGCGGGCGCGCTGGAGGCTGGCTGGGGTACGCGGTCCATTTGGGGGCCGAGTTTGCCACTCGTTGGCACGGGCGCGCCACATTTGCTAGTCGAACGACAATGCGGATACTCTGCTGGTCGTTCTGGCTTGTCGGAATCTGCCTTACGTATGCGGTTCATGCGGACCCGCTTGCCAGTCAGCAAGCAGGCACAGTCCGCGACCGGCAGGCTCAACAGTGGCAGACAGGGGAGGTTCCCGGTGGCGTGCGCCTGGCATTGGCAAAGGTTTCTCCCGGTACTCGCGTCGGCCTGTGCTTGGGCTTTGAGGTGCAGCTGCTGGCAAGTGACGGCAGGCACTCGGTGAGTGAGCTTCTCGATCTCGAGATGCGAAGCGAGGCTCTCGCCAACCAGTTCAGTGAGCATGACCCCGGCGGCTCCCCCACTTGGATTCGATTCGCGCTCATCGAAGGGGCGACGCTACTCGAGTGTCTGTCAGTCCCGACCGAAGATTACGCGAGCGCACTGCCCGCTGTGCTTGAAACCTTGCGCCCCCTTTCGCTCAAGCCCAACGACTGCACCCAAACGCTTGAGCAGTGGCATCGGCATGAAGGCTTGGCCCGCTTAGTCGACCACGAGTCGATCGCTCGCCGAGCGCACGAGCTCGCTTGGTTGGGCAGTCGCCCCCAGCAAGCTTCGATAGCAACCGAGTTGCCACGGATTGACCCGGAAGATTGCGCCAACTGGCAGCCACCCGGCGCATCGAACCCTTCGGTCGTGACGCTGACGGTGCTCGGGGCTCCCGACGTTGCCGCAACTCAGAAGGCGATACTCACGCATGGTGCTGTGCGTCAGCGACAGCGGAGTGTTCATCCACAACACGCCAAAGCCGCCTCCCCGCTGAAGCTCCCAGAACGCACCTACCCGCGCTTCGTGCGCGTTCATAGCACGCGAAGCACTGAATCCAGTTTGATGGTCGCGTGGCCCGTCGTCCGTCACAATGAACGGCATGAACTCGGATTGCGACAGATTGCCTCGCTCATCGAGCAGCGTTTAGATAGAGCATGGGGACCCCATGCCGACCGCCACGCAACCGCTCGACTGCACTGGTCAGGCATTGAGGGAATGCTTGGCATCGAGGTCCTACCCACACACCCAGGCGACCTTGCTAGCACCGAAGAGCGCGTATTTGCAGTGCTGGATCAGCTTCGGTCCGCACCGGTAAGCACTACCGAACTCAATTCGCTACTCGACGATGTAAATACCAGGCCGCCGCTCACCGGCGATTTGGACCTTGACCAAGCCCTCCACATGGCCCAAAAGTCGTTGTTTTCGTGGAACCCGCGCGTCATGGTGAAAACATCGGAAGCCTACCCAACTGCCGCTGAATTGCAGCAATGGATCCGTGAAGACTTCTCGCACCTGAACGTGATTGAAGTTTTCAGCGAAGCCCCTGCGCCGCGACTGCAGGCGGCTGCCCTGGGTCATAGTCAAACACCAAAGGGGTTCGCCTACACTGTCAAGGTGGGCGAATCGCTCCAGATGATTGCGCACAAATTCCGCGTGACGATTGCGGACTTGATCCAGGTCAACCGACTGCACCATCCAGACCAAATCGCGCCGGGCACTCGATTGACGATCCCTAGCATTCCCCGAGCAACTCCCGCTAATTGACTCACCTCAATGTCAGACTCGATCAACATCCGCGACCTGAACGTCGACTGCATTATTGGGGTGAACCCAGATGAACGCCATCGCACGCAGCGCCTCGTGCTCCAAGTCGAACTGCAAGTGAACATCGAGCGCGCAGCGTCATTGGACCGACTCGATCTAACGGTGGACTATGAAGCCGTGTGCTCGCAGATCCTGTTTTTGCTGCACTTGGGACAGTTCCGGCTGCTTGAGACTGCGGGCCAAGTGCTGTGTCGGACATTGCTGCTACCGCCGATAGAGGGCGAGCAACGTGCCGCGATTGAGTCGGTCAAGATCCGCATCGACAAGCCTGAAGGATTGCTGGGGCAGGCTCTACCAGGCATTGAGGTTACCCGCCGTTTCGTGGACATCGCGTACACCGAACAACGCACGGCCTACGGCAGCCTGCAAGTCGTCCACGAAACGCCTGAGATGGGTATCTATCGAAAACACTTGGCTCCCCGAGTGATCGTGCCGGTTCATCTGCATCGCGCACACCAAGAAGCCGAAATGGTGATCTCGCATGGAGTCTGCGTGCAAAACGGCGCAGGGCCGCTTGGAAGCATTCGGCTCTGGCCAAGTGGTTGTCCCCACGGCTACAGCAATCCCACCGACATGGGACAGGGATTGCTATGCATCTCACGGCCGCCGTACAACCCCGAGGACGAGGTGCTCGTGCAAGGAGACGCAGCAATCGTAAGTGCGCTAACGTCCCGTGAACTCGGTGAGCGGCACGTAGCTGCAGCTTGGCCGCGCAACGCCTGATGAGCTACTCGAGTCACTCTTCCGCTGAAGCGGGAACATCGGAGGTCTTAGGCGTTGATTCAGCCGCAGTCGAGCGCACGGTTCGTGAAGGAGGTGTCTCATCAGCAACTTGAGCGTTGGCTGAAGGCTCAGAGATCTCCGTGTCCAACACGGCCGTGGCCGTGGGGTCCTTGGGAATGACGGACGTTGGTGTCAATCGTGGTGGTTCACCAGGTCCTGCATAGTCTACCCAGTAGGTCGTCTTCTCGCGCACGTCCATATGCACGAAGGTAGAGTTTGGATAGTACCCGACACCCACGCTGTCGAGCGAACGAAGATAGTCGCGCAGGACCTTATTGGGCACCCCTAACACCACGAAATCGCAAGCGCGTCCGAGCGGATGCTTGGATTCCTCCACCCACGAAGTAGTCCGAAATCCACTAACGACTCGCAGCGGTCGACCGCCAAAATGATCGCTGACTTGTGCCATCAGCATCAGCAGTCGCTCGTTCATTCGAAAGTCCTTGTGCGGCCAGGCAAGTATCTTCGAGACCGCGGTGGCGCTCTTGGTTACTAGACGATTCCGATGGTCCACCAATTGCCCCTGCCAATCGCCGTGATATCCGATGACGCGGACCAACCCTTTGCGCTTGGGCAAACCTTCATAGTGGGTGGCATTCGAAGTCGCGCTCGGGTGAAACGACGCCGCAACCCATGAAGACGATGTGGAGCGATCATGGATGGTCCCTGCAGCCTCGCGCTTGTCCGCAGTGGCACTGTCGGTATCTGGCTCTGCGCCAGGCTCAGGAATCGTCAAACGCTGGCCCGGATGGATCTTCTCG
>CAZCNI010000085.1:0-7346 GCA_964499765.1 uncultured Polyangiaceae bacterium | reverse complement strand
GAGCAAGGCGGAGCGAGAACCGGACCGGAACGTACTTTATGTACGTGAGGACCGGCAGCGCAGCGACAACGAAGCTATCGACGAGGATCTCCAGCCGTCCTAACCCTCTGAATTACTTCTTAGAGATCAGACTACGGCAGTAACCTTCTTCTTGACCGTCCCCTTGCGCACCATCACGCCGTGTCCACCGAAGAAGCGGCGGTCGAGCCATTCAGTGAGCGGCAGGGCCACGTAGATTGAAGAATAGGTACCGAGCACGAAGCCGATGACCAGGGTCAGAGCAAAGTCTTTGAGCGTGCCTGTTCCCCAAGCAAAGAACGCGAGCATGGAAACAATCACGGTACCGGACGATAGAATCGTTCGCCCTAACATCTCCGAGATGCTGACGTTGATGAGACCAACGAAATTCGCACCGCGTAACCGGCTCAAATTCTCGCGAACACGGTCATAGACAATGACCGTATCGTTCACCGAATACCCGACAATGGTCAGAATCGCCGCCACGGTCGTGAGGTTGATCTCGCGGCCCATGATAATCAACAGCCCCAGAACCGAGACCGCGTCATGCACCATGGCCAGAACCGCACCCGGCGCGAATCGAATGTCGAAACGCAGGGCGATGTAGATCATTACGAAAATGATCGAGAACGCGACCGCCTTTAGTGCCGAGTCGCGGAGCTGAGCACCAGCCTTCGGCCCGATCCATTCGACCCGGAGCGCTTCAGCCGGCACCCGATCAGAACCGAGCTTGGCCCGAAGACCGTCCATCAATTGATCGCCCTTGCTCTTGAGCAAGATCTCGACTTTGTGGTCACGCGGGTTTTGCAGAATGACCCCATGCGTACCGGCGCGCAGCTCGAGCTCCGAAACGCTCGCCATGCGAGACCGGACCCAATTCAAGTCTGGGTCTTCGTGAAATCGCACGGTGATCTTGTCGCCACCGGGGCTAAACTTCACTTCATGCGATTGGTGGCTCGCATCTGCACAATCACCGCTGTCGAGGCCATTGCATAGTTGCCGTTCAATCTCGAGGCGTTTGGCTTCACCGATGGTGGAGACCTCTTGGATCCGCACCAGGTAACGCGCCGGGACCTTCGGGTCATCGACTTTGACCACGTCGGGCTGCGAAAAACCAGCGTGCGCTACTGCCGCGCGGATCTCAGCAGCCGCTACGGGCTTGGTGAAGGCTACTTCGATTTCCGTGCCGCCCTTGAAGTCCGTGCCGAGGCGTGGCCCCGGGTAGAAAATCAATACGAACGCAGCAAAGACCATCACGACGCTGGCCGAAATCGACCAGCGACGCACGCCCATGAAGTCATAGAGTCTATCGTGTGGAAACAGCTGCATGGGTCACCCAATGTCAATCTTTGCGTCTCTAGTCAGCCAACCGCGCACCCACAAATCGAACATCACGCGCGAGACAACGACCGCCGTAAAGAGGCTGGCGATGACACCTACGAGTAGAGTCACTGCAAAGCCTTTGACAGGGCCGGTTCCATATTGAGCCAGAACCACACCTGAGATGAGTGTCGTAACGTGGCCGTCAATGATCGCAGTCAGCGCCTTGGCGTAGCCGATTTCGACGGCCGCTCGCGGGCTCTTTCCCTCCCGCAATTCTTCACGAATGCGCTCGTTGATAAGCACGTTCGCATCAACGCTCATGCCGACGGTCAAGGCCAGACCGGCAATGCCCGGCAGGGTCATTGACGCGCCGAAAGACGCGAGGATTGCCAACTGAAGAAACGAGTTGAGCAACACTGCGAGATTCGCAATCACGCCGGCCTTCTTGTAATAGGCCATCATGAAAAGCAGCACGAGACTGATACCGACAGCTGCTCCGCGCATACCCAATTGAATGGCGTCACGGCCGAGACTGGGGCCGATTCGCTGCTCATTGGTCGGCGATATCGGTGCTGGCAACGCACCAGAACGGAGCACCAATTCCAGTTTGCGCGAGTCTTTCAACTGAACCTCGGGGTCACCCGAGCCCATGGTGATCTGTGCGTGGCCACCGGGGATTCGTCCTTGAATGGTCGGTGCGCTCTCGGTTCTGCCGTCGAGAATGATGGCGAACCGGCGCTTGACATTGACCGTGGTGATGCGGTCAAACACGCGCCCGCCTTGGTCGGTGAACGTCAAAGCCACGTGCCACCCGCCGAGCCCGCCTTGATCTTGGTCGGCCTGCGACGTGGCATCGCGCACCATGTCACCGGTGACTTCTGCGCGGCTCTTCAAATAGTACGTGCGCCACCCAATTTCCTTTTCCTTCTGGGTGTCGGGGTCAACGTCATGCATCATTTGAAAGCCAATCTCTCGGTCTGAAGTGACTGAGAGAGTGCTAACCCATTCCTTGAGACGCTCGAGTGCTTGTTTCGAGGTCTCACCGGGCTTCATGCGTAGGAATGCGTACGTCGTCTTCTTGGATTTGGGCTCGCCGCCGTCGTCCAGTCCAACCAGTGGCGTCTCTTCGAGGAATTCGAGCCCCTCGGGCAGAGCGTCGGATTTTTCGCGTTTGGCAACGGGCCCGAAGAAGTCCTCGTCATCCGCCAGGAGCTTGAACTCCAGGCGCGCCGTTTGGCTGATGATCTCGCGAATGGAGTCGAACGCCTTCTGATCCTCGCCGGGGACCTCAACGATGATGTCCTCATCTCGAGTGCTGACTGCGGCTTCCCGCAGACCCAATTCGTCAACCCGGCGCAAAATGATTTCCCGCGCCTGTCCAACCGCGCGCTCGCGAATCGCGGTTTCCGACCGCGACTTCATCGTGAACACGATTGAACGCTGATCGCCGCTGCGCGACATACTTAGGTCGCCCGAGAATGTCTGCAGCAACCGCGCATCGATTTTAGTCGGATCCGCACCGGGTTTCACGGTTACGCGCAGCACATTGGCTGGTCGCCGCGGGGCATCGATGTCCACCAGCTCACGCAGCTTGACGTACACTTCCTCGCCGGGTCGCTCGGTGCCGGTATGAAGTCCGTACGCCTTGGCCAGTTCGACGCGCATGTCTTCGAAGTATCGATCGCGCTTGTCTTTGATCGCTTCGTCCACATCGACCGTGTAAACGAGACGCATCCCGCCGCGAAGGTCGAGACCCGAAACCAAGCGAAAGGCGACGCGATGTTCCACCCAAGCTGGGCACGGGATCTTGCCGCCCGACATATTGTCGAGTGACGGCCACATCACCAAAAAGCCCAAAAGAGCAGACACGACAGTGAGGCCAAAGCGCATGCACCAACCGCTGTCGATCATGTTCAGGCCAAGGATGGCCATCCACAACATGCTGAGGCCGAGCGTGGCCATCGGCCAGAATGCGTCGAAGTGCGCGGCTGTCGCCGCACCGCCAGCTACGATTGCCGCGGTCCAAAGCACAGCGCGCTTGGCACGACGTAGCAGCCCCGCCGCAACTAGCAGCAGGGCCATCCCAATGAACGAATACATCAATATGGTGTTGACCACGTGGAGTCCCGCCCGGAATTATTTTTTTTCAGCCGGTGGAGCGTCAGCCCCATCTTTGCCGGCGATTGAACTCTTGAGAACATCCACCTTCACGCCCGGAGCAATCTCGAGTTTGTAGGTACGGTCCCCCACCTCAGCAAGCTTGCCGATCATGCCGCTTTGCGTGACCACGCGATCGCCCTTCTGGAGCTTGGCAAGTGCAGCTGCCTGCTTTTTCTGCTGGGACCTTGGCATCCAAAACAGCAAGAAGAGCATAGGCAAAAACACCAAGACCATGAGGAACAAGTTTGGTCCACCACCAGCCGGGGGCGGCAATGGATGATCACTTGCACTTCTTGCAGGTTCAGCGGTGTGCGCAGTCACCTGGTTTGGCCCTGTTGGGCGCCCAGCAGCGATTGGATTGTTGTCGTAGTTGGATGCAGATGCCACACAGGTCTCGCGTCCGCCGAAGCTAGATTCGAAGCGGTATTGCAACATTGAGGAGAGCGCACCAACTTCCACGGCCGCTTCACCCTCCTCGAGAAAGCGGCTCGTAGTCCCGAGTTCCAAAAGATTGGACCGGGAGGCGCGGCGTATACCGGCTTTGTGCCGGGCGCGCAAGCGCCCTTGGTCGCGGAACACCCCCAGGTTTCCATCGGCCTGTTTTGACCGGGCTCATCGAAGCCTGCACGCTCCGCTTGACAGAGCGCGATTCGAGTTGTAGTGGATGGCTCCCCTGCGTTTGAAAAACCAACAAATATTTGGTCGCAAAGGCCGCACTAGAAGACAGGCGCGTAGCTCAGTGGTAGAGCACTACCTTGACACGGTAGGGGTCGTTGGTTCAATCCCAATCGCGCCTACCAGTATAGGCCGGAGAACGCAGGGAAATACTTGGGGATCTGCTGCATGACGATGAACTCGTAATGACAGTAGCTGCCTGTTTCGGGGCAGGCGCATCCTTCAGCCCGTACTGCAACGTGCAAGGCTGCAGACGTCGCTTTTGTTTTGTCTTGCCGTCACTGGGCCGTTTGGTCTCTGCAGATTCGACACGGCTGGCAACTGCACTCAACCAAAATCTGCAAGGAGAGAATTCGTAATCGTATGGCCATGGGGCGTCGTTTTTCTCGGGAACCTCGCGGACCTCAGATCCGCATCAACCATCGCATCAGAGTTCCGGAAGTCCGCGTCGTTGACGCTGACGGCTCGAATCTCGGCGTACTTACTACGGACGATGCCATTCGCAGAGCACGCGAAGCTGGCCTTGACCTCGTAGAAGTCAATCCAAAAGCGGCCCCGCCGGTTTGCAAGATCCTCGACTTCGGCAAGTACAAGTACGAAGAGAAGAAGAAGCAGCGCGAAGCTAAGCGCAAACAGACAGTGGTCGAAGTCAAAGAACTCAAGCTGCGACCCAAGACCGATGACCATGACTTGATGGTCAAATTGCGGGCGGCGCGCAGATTTGCCGAGGCAGGCAATAAGGTCAAGCTCACGTGTCGGTTCCGAGGACGTGAAATCACGCATCCTGAAGTGGCATTTCAGCAGTTCGAATTCCTCTTGTCCAAGATGGAGGATCTGGTGAACGTCGAACAGCGTCCAACCATGGAGGGGCGCGCGATGGCTGCCATCGTATCGCCCAAGCCCGGCGTCTTGCACAAGCTCGCGCAAGAGAAAATACAGCGAGAAAGGAAGGCCCAGCAGGCAATCGAAGCTGGCCATCGTCCACCGCCAGAACTCGAAGAAGAGCCGGAGGTGCAGGAAGAGCTCCACGAGCCGGACGACGAGGATGACGACGACGATCTGGACGAGGACGCTGAAGGCGACGGCGAAGCCGAAGCCGAAGCTGTGGGCGACGAGAAAAAGTAGTCACACGAACTGTGTTGGGGCCCCAGGTTGGCGGGGGCCCAACCCAATCTACAGCCGCGAATCAACGCCGTTATCGGCGGACTTCGCGGCTGTTTCTCATTTGGGATGCTAAGCGACCGCAGACATGCGTTCTATCGCTTCTGCACGGCGCCACTCGGCGCACTCGTCTTTTGTGACGAATTAGCTTGGCGCCCCAGCAGCAGCCCCAACAGGATGCCAGCGACCACCATCAGTGCGGCGCCAATCAGCATCGCTGGCTTACGCTTGGGCGCAGTCGAGACTGGTCTGCTGGGCATGGACTGGCCAGTAACGCTTCGCAACAATTGCGAACGCGGAATGTTCTCGTCCTCCAGTGCCGCCAAATTGCCAATCTCCAGCGGGCTCCCGGATGGGCTGCGGGCGGAGTTTTGATCGAGCCCGAGCGGACCATGGGGCGGAACAGACCAACTCGAAGAGCCGGTTATCTGGAACCCACCGCCAAGTGGCACTGACCCGGCGTGGCTTACGCTCGAGTCACCGAGAGACACGAACTCGAACAGCGCCTCTTCAATGAGTGAGCTGATGATGGACCCGCCATCTTTCGAACGCGAGGCGCGATCGATCTCGCGCTGTGCCAATGGCGCAGCAACCACTTCCGCAATCTCAAATGATGACACCGGGCGGTGCGTGCTGAACAGAATCGAATTGAGGTCGCGCCCAAAGTCACGCGCCGACTGATAACGTTGCGCCGGATCCCGCGCGAGGGCTCGCGCCACCACCCGAGACAGTTCAGGAGTCACTTGTGGATTGAACTGTTCCAGCGGCGGGATGCGTGCCGACTGCACCATGTGCACGGTTTCCAAGTCCGTATTGCCAACGAAGAGACGGCGCCCACCGAGCATCTCCCACAAGATGATGCCGACCGCGAAAATATCCGTACGCGCATCGGCAACCTGCCCGAGTGCAACCTCAGGCGACAAGTAACCGAACTTTCCTTTGATGATGCCCGGCTCGCTCTTTTCCAGCTGGCTATTGGCTTTAGCCAAACCAAAGTCCACGATCTTTACCTCGCCGTACCGGGTGATCAGCACGTTAGGTGGCGACATGTCGCGATGCACGATGTTCAGTGCATGGCCATTGGCGTCCGCCAATTCGTGGGCGTACGCCAGGCCCTCACAGATCCGCACGGTAATGAGGCAGGCTTCTTCTAGAGGAAACAGCGTTTGGTGCCGGCGATAGTATTCGATGACGGTCTTGAGATCCGTTCCATCCACGAACTCCATGACGATGAAGAACGTGTTGTCGCCCATACCAACGTCGAAAACCTGCACGCAGTTGGAGTGGGACAAATGGGCGCTGACGCGCGCCTCATCCAGAAACATCCCGATAAACTGTTTCTTCTCCGCCAGGTTGGGCAGCACGCGCTTGATGGCGACTGTCTTTTTGAAGCCTTCGAGCCCGGCGCTCTCGGCCCGGAACACCTCTGCCATGCCGCCAGAGGCTATTTTCTGGCGAACCCGATACCGTTGCTGCTGTTGTTGCACCATCGTCCACTACCCGCAGGGGCCCGAGCTCGGCCCAGCATTGCTCGTGCGAGCCTATTGTGCTGCCCGCGCCGGGGTCAAGTTTGCTAGCCAATTCAAGGGGTCAGAGGTCGCCTGAGCCCGCACTATGTAGGTTGGCGGTGTGTCTCGTGGATTACCGACTACGCGGTCGGTGTCAACTACCGAGCCAAAGAGAAGAAGATTGGGCAACCATGTCGAATTTCCTCGCCAGCAACGCGCCCATGGGTATCTTTCCGCTCCCGTTTGGGGCTGTAGCTCAGCTGGGAGAGCGCCGCACTGGCAGTGCGGAGGTCTGGGGTTCGATCCCCCACAGCTCCACAAAAGATTGCCTCTTCATGATGTTGGCGCGACGCGCGCACGCTGAAGAGGCACCAGGGGTGGAAGGCAGCGTCAGTGACGCTCGGGGTGACAACCGGATGACTGTATGAACCCGAGGCTCTGATGGCTGGCTCTGATCACTTGGTGGTGGGTGATCGAAGGAAAACTGTTCAGGCGCAGGCA
>CAZCNI010000084.1:2680-7391 GCA_964499765.1 uncultured Polyangiaceae bacterium | reverse complement strand
CATCTCGCATTGGAATGAAGCCGCACTGTCGATCTTTGGGTATATGTGGGTGACGGTGTGTAGTTCTTGCAAGAAGTGTTCGAGGCTTATCAAAGACTCGTTGATAGATACCGTGCAGCAGTCGAGATGCTTCAACAGGCTGGGACCAACCCGGAGTTAGTTAGCGCAATCCGCGATCTCGAAAGTGAAGTCGACCTGAGCTACATCGAGGCCAATGTCCCAGGTAGCTTTGAGCGGTGTCTCGACGGTATCTCACGCATATCGGTGATTGTTCGCGCAATGAAGGAATTCTCGCATCCCGACCAGCGTGAAAAGGCGCCGGCCGATTTGAATCAGGCATTACAGAGTACGATCATTATTGCCCGAAACGAGTACAAGTACGTGGCAGTGGTGGATGCCGAATTCGGTGAGCTCCAGCCAGTTCTGTGTCACTTCGGAGACCTGAATCAAGTGTTCTTGAATCTAATCGTGAATGCAGCTCACGCCATTCGTGATGTAGTAGGCGAGAGCGGCGAGCAGGGCCGCATCCAATCGAGGAAGCGGTTCGATACTTAGGTCTCACGACAATCAAGCACGTGACCCTGGCGGTTGAGTTGTTCCAACAGGGTCAGGGGCAAGGTCATTGCCCTGCAGGCTTTTCGCTGGATGCCCTTCAGCGTCATTCTCTGCTCGTAGCCGAGACTGCTTCGCGCTGCTTTTCAGACAAGCAAGCCCAGGAGGATGCGTTCGCGGTCGGGCTCCTTCACGACATTGGCAAGTTATTGATCGCTTCCGAGCTTCCGCAACACATGGAAAAGGTGCTGCAAGAGATGAAGTCTGCGAGTTGTTCGATGAATGTCGCCGAAGAAACCGTCTGGCCATCGACACTCTGCGTAGCCGTTCACCCGGCTACGACACCAAGACGCTGGAGGCGTTTGCTGCAATTCGTAGTATTGGTGCGCGGAGGGAAGAAATTCGGGAATTGCCGGTTGCGAGTATCCGCGAAGGAATGATACTCGCCGAGGACCTTAAGACCTCAAACGGAACGCTACTCGCGACCGCTGGGTACGAAATTACTTCCAGCTTCGTTGAGCGGGCACGCCATTTCCGTTCTGGGTTCGTCAAGGGTTCCGTTCGCGTCATCGTACGAGGACCGACTGTCCCCTAAGCTAATGCGGTAACCCACTAGTTCTTATGGCAATCGTTGCAGCCGTTCATCGGGCCGCGACCCGCCTTGTGGCAATCCGAACAGAGCAAGGCTTTGTGCGCCGGAATATCGAGACTCTTGCTCGGTAATTGCCAGGGGTGCCAATCATCGGTCGCATTCGGATCGGTGACACCCAGGTCAGTCGGTGCGCTGCGTCGCGGTTGGGTGTGGCAGGTGTGCGCGCAGTCATTGGGAAGCACTCGACCTTCGGCGGTCACGTGGTGCCCATCGTGGCAGCGGAAGCAACCCGGCCAATTGCGGTGACCAATGTTGGTTGGATAGGTCTGCCAACTGACTTTCATTTCAGGGAAGACGGCGCGGTCGTAGATCTTCGAGGCGATTTCGACCGCTCTGTCGATGTCGGCTCTTCGCTGCTCGACGATGCCCGGATACTGCGCCCGATACGTTTCCAAAAGCGCGTCGCGCATTGCGGCATGAGCTGCCGCGCGATCGGAATAGTCGCGCATCATCGCATCGACCAGAATCTGCTTTACGCGTGGGAGAGTTGGCGAAATAAGCCCCTTGAACAGTGCTTGATCGATCCCACCGTCAGGTGACGGAAAACCATGAGCCGGACGATTGTGACAATCCATGCAATCCATGTCGTGTCGAGCTAGCGCTAACATCTGAGTCGAGTTGAGCTTCGACCTGTCGGAAACATAAGTTGCGACGCTACCATCGCTGTGCTTCACGCTAACCCACGGAATGTCCTGCAGCTGAGGATCGGTCGCGGCAAAAGTGACCCTGTTATCGATGATCATGTGCCAATGCACGCCTCCGCTTGCGCCGTGGGCCTTGTTGCCGCCACCCGTCTTGAGCGTTAGCGTGATCTGCTCGGGGGTGTTCTTCTCATCGTAGCGAAAGTGGGGCAGCTGCAATAGCTTGGCGCCGTAGAACTTTGCCGGCCAATGGCAGCGTTCGCAGGTTTCGCGCGCAGGTCGCAGGTTTTGAATTGGCGTGGCAATGGGTCGGGAATAGTCGCCGGTTACGACCCCGATCAATTGATGCGCACCCTGTACTTTGGATCGAATGTAGTACTTTGCACCCTCGCCAACGTGGCACTCGACGCAGCGGACCCTGGCGTGCGCCGAATCAAGGTAAGCCGTGTATTCTGGGGTCATCGGGGTATGACAGGTTTGACCACAGAATGATACGCTCTCGGTGTAGGCGTAGCCCTCGTACCCAGCCCAAGCAAGCAGGGTTCCCACCAGCGTGCCCACGGTCACAAAAACAATGAATAGCTTGCGTTGCCGTGGTTCATTGAGATCAAGGCGCGGGTACGGTAATTCCGCCGAAGCAGACGAACGCTTCCGCCGCTCCGCTTCGATCCGCATACCGCCGAGGATCATGGCGACACCGAGCAGCATGATCCCCGGAAGGATCAGAAACGTGAACATGCCAATGTAGGGATGCGGATGTGCCTCGACCAGTTCCGCTAGGAAGAGCAGCAAAATCATTGCCGCACCGCCCAGCACCGTCAGCATGCCCAAGTGGCTGATGAGATTGTGATAGAGTGGGCGTCGGGGACCGAGGCTCACCGGCTTGGAAGAATCCACATGCTACTTTACGGCAGAAAGATCGAAAATGCAGCGGGCAATTCCCCCGATACAATTGAACTGAGCGCATCCTGGATCTAGCGCAGCGAGAGCATCGGTATTGCACCGATATGTTGGTAGTTCATGGCTACGTATTTTTCCCCAACCCCAACATAACCGAACGCCCCCTCGCTACGGTTTGGTTCTTCTGAGATTGCTTCTAGAGACCCAACTACGTCAGGGGTTTGGCAAAACGCGGGTTTCCCCTCGGCTTTCGTCGGGCATGAGCAGGGGCTCGACCAATTTGCTTATCAAATAGGTCAAATAGCCGTTTGGCGGTTGAACCGATCAAAAGCGCGAAGGGTATGGGCTTGAATGATGGAATGGGGACACGACTTCGAAACTGGGCTAGCGGAAATCGACGTGCAGCACAGGTACTTCTTTCAACTGATTCAGCGCGCTAACGAAGTGCGAATTAGTGCCGATGTCCAAGACCGATCGGCCCTATTGAACGAACTCTTGGGCTACGCGAATTGCCATTTTGGATACGAAACTGCATTGATGCGAGCCTATGGGTACCCAGGTCGGGTCCAGCACGTAACAGAGCACGAGCAGATCCTGAGTCAGTTAAAGTCCTTTCTCTCCGAAGAGAACGCCAACTTTCACAAAGTAACGATGCTGTTGTTCAACTGGTTCTCCGCACATTCGACGCTCGAAGACCGTGCATTGGCCAAGTACGTCGTTGACTGCCGCGCGCGCGTGCTCGATGAATCGCCTGAAACTCTTCGAGTTTTTGGTCTGCGGGAGCAAGTGGGAACATGATTCCGGCGCCAGTTCACGAACTCTCTCGGGTCATCTCTACCATGGTGGGCAAAAAGCCGAGCGACGACGCAAGGCGTTGGGCAGGCTCGTTTTGCACCATTGCGCGCAGTAAAATACGTGGCGCTCCCAGCTGTTCGAGTCTCTGCAACATGGTCTGAGCCAGAGCCCGCCCAACCCCCTGGTGTCGAACCGAGTCGTCAACGCATAGATCGTGAAACGCACCATGGCGATCAACCAAGATGCCCCAGTCGCGGTCCTCGATGGCACCATAGGCATAGCCCACGACACGACCTGCCAGTTCAGCGATGAGAACTACGGCTTCGGGGCGTTTCATCTCTTCTGCGAGCCAGGCAGCATACCCATGTTCAATGTTGTCGAGCATGAAGAAGCGCTTGGGATTGGTGGCGTGATGCAGGCGAACAATCGCCGCCCCAAGCTTTGCCGCACTTTCGAGGTCGGCTAACGTTGCACTTCGAATGATGGCGTTGGACACCTAGGCTTTATATCACGCCCAATGACTCCATGGGCGCTCAACGGCTAGAGAGCGGTCGGTCAGGGGCGGCTGCGGCGCTTCGGGTATTGCAAGGACTGACGAACTGTGAAAATACCCCTATCGACAAGGACGGGTACCGTCGTTACGAATTCCTCTAACCAGACATTCCGTAACATTGCCGAGATATGCACAGTTTTGCGAAAAAATGCCCTCATGAACCAGCAGCTCCATTGTCCCAAATGCAAGAAAACGGCTCTGACGCACGCGGGAGGAGCATTTGCAAACACCGCTCTGCCCGAACGTGCCCTGGAATGCGAGCATTGCCGTGGCATCTGGGTGCCCCGCGGCATCATCGACGCGTGGCGCGACCATCCCTTCGAGGAAATCGAAGCCGGTCGAATGCCGTCGATTTCACCCGATGATCTGCGCACGGGTCTCTGTCCCTGGGGACACGGCATCTTGATCCGTGCTCGGGTCGAGGCAGATCGCGTCTTTCACCTGGAGCGCTGCGGCACATGCCGCGGCGTCTGGCTCGACAAGGGGGAATGGCAACGCCTTGCTTCTGCGCGATTCCTCGATCACCTAGACGACCTGTGGGACCCGACTTGGCAGAAGCGGCATCGCGCTGAGCATTCACGCGAAGAGATCGACCTGGCCTTGCGGACTCAATTGGGT
>CAZCNI010000084.1:0-2580 GCA_964499765.1 uncultured Polyangiaceae bacterium | reverse complement strand
CGCCTCAACTATGTCCTTGTTGCCGCTCCAGAGCCGAGCGCGCAATCAATCCCTGATATTCCACGATCCGACGTTTCTGGCCGATTTGGCGGTCAGTTTCGTCCGTCACTGCTGGAAAACTGGCACGGCTCGCCTCGACGTGAAGGCTTGTCCGTACTAGAAGCTGCAGCCACGCTCGGGGGTCTTATCCGCGCGTTGCAACATACACATGCGTTTTACCGAACTGAATCTGATCCCTCCGCTTCTCTCAGCCATATCAGCCGAAGGCTATGAAGAAGCGACTCCTGTTCAACAACAGGCCATTCCGCTCATTTTGGCTGGTCGCGATCTCTTGGCTTGTGCCCAAACGGGTACCGGCAAGACAGCCGCTTTCGCTTTACCTCTACTTCAGCGCCTGAGCAGCGCAGTCCGCCCGCACACAATCACGGGTCAACCGCGGGTGCTGGTACTGACACCAACTCGTGAACTCGCTGCGCAAATTGGCAAGAGCTTTGCCGGCTATGGCCGCAACTTGCAGATACACGGCACCGTGATCTTTGGCGGCGTCAACATCTCCAACCAAATGGCTGCGCTGCGCCGAGTACAGGACATTGTCGTGGCAACACCTGGGCGCCTGCTTGACTTGATGCGGCAAGGTCGCGTTTCCTTCGATTCACTCGAGTCCCTGGTGCTCGATGAGGCCGACACCATGCTCGACATGGGTTTCTTGCCCGACGTGACACGAATCATCTCTGCCTGTCCCAAGCAACGCCAAACCCTGTTGTTTTCAGCGACGATGCCCGCGCAGATTCGCGAACTATCTCGGAAGATATTGAACAACCCAGCGTTGATTCAAATTGCAACTGATTCGGCCCCGGCTGAAGGCATCGCGCAGTCCGTATACTTCGTGGCGAGAAACCAGAAGCGCGCTCTGCTCGAGCACCTACTCAGCGACAAGGCCGTCAAGCGTGCCCTTGTATTTACGCGCACCAAGCGCGGGGCCAACAAGGTTGCAGAGCAGCTCCAGCAAGCGCGAATCGACGCGGATGCCATTCACGGTAACAAGTCGCAGAGCGCCAGAGAACGAGCGCTTGGCGCGTTTCGCAACGGCGAGATGCGCGTGCTGGTTGCTACCGATGTGGCTGCTCGCGGTATCGATGTCGATGGTATCTCTCACGTTATCAATTATGACTTGCCCAACGTTCCGGAGAGCTACGTCCATCGTATTGGGCGCACGGCTCGGGCCGGTGCTGAAGGCATTGCCTGGGCTTTCTGCGATGCCGAAGAGTCACCGCTCTTGAGCGACATTCAGAAACTGATCCAACAGCGCATACCCGTCAACGAAGCCCATCCGTTTCACGTTGCGCGCAGCGACATCAAGTTGCCGACCAAGACGCAAGGCGGCGCTCGTTCGCCCGGCAATGGCCGCCCAGGTTCCGGCGCCCGCCTGCCCGGCAATGGCCGTCCAAGTGGTGCGGACCGCAATGGACCCAGCCGTGAACGATTTGGCAAGCCTACCTACGGTCGCGCATAACCATAACCTTGCGGGCTGGCTCGAGGCCGCATAGTTCAACGGACGCAATCGGTGCTATACCGGCGTGTGGAAAACGACACGCCGGTTAGCGGTTTCGAGAACATCGCTGGGTTCGAGGTGACGGCGACAGTTGCGTTGGGTTTCGCAAAAGATGGGATCAGCGTACCCACTGAAGCTCAAGTGGCTGCCATCCCACCGATCCTCGAAGGCCGGCACGTGGTCATCGAATCCGGGACGGGCACCGGCAAAACGCTGGCGTACCTGCTGCCGATCCTGCAGAAGCTGCGCCAAGCCCCTGAAGGTCGAGCCGTATGCATGGCACCTGCTACCGAGCTAGCAATTCAAGTCCATCGCGTTGCCGAGCGGTACAAGGAGCCAGGCTTGAGCACGGCCACTCTGGTGACTCAGGGCAACCAGCGACTGCAGGCTGCCAAGCTTCAAAAGAGCACTCGCCTTGTCGTCGGATCGCCTGAGCGCATTCTCGAGATGTATGCCAGCCGCAAACTCAAAGGGGTCAATATGATGGTCCTCGACGAACCAGAGCCCATCTTGGCGGGTCGAGACGCTGACTATTTGCACGAAGTGCTATCACGCCCCGAGCCAAAGCTTCAACTCATCTTCGTAGGCGCCACCTTTGGCATCAAGTCCGAGCAATGGATCCGCGAACTGATGGGGAAAGACGTCGTGAGGACCAGGGTCCAAGACGATCCGCTCAAGACGCATATCGAGCATCACTTCGTGCGCGTCCGGCATGACGGTGAGAAGGACCTCGCCCTCGCGCGGTTTCTCGAACAGAATCACTGCAAACGTACGATTCTATTTGTGAATCAGCCTAACCTGATTCGGCACCTGTATCGTTTCCTGACCGAGCAGAATCTGCAACCGGTGACCGTGAGCCAAGATCGAACCAAACACCAATGCAAACAGGCATTGATCGAGTTCAATCAATCCAAGGCTCGTGTACTCTTGACCACAGATCAAGTAGCCACCGGCCTCGACGTTTCCGATGTCGAGTGGGTCATGCACTACGAATTGCCGAGCTCAGCCAAAGAATACGTGCACCGCGC
>CAZCNI010000083.1:0-7403 GCA_964499765.1 uncultured Polyangiaceae bacterium | reverse complement strand
TTCGCGCATCGGCAACGTCCTGGACATCAGTCTTAAGGACCTTGAGAAGGTTCTCTATTGTGAGTCGTACATCGTTATCGACCCCAAAGACACCGAGCTGAAGTCGGGCGACCTTCTGACCGAAGAGCGTTACGCCCAGCTGATGGAAGAGTACGGCGAAGATCGGTTCGACGCCGGAATGGGCGGCGAAGCGGTAATCGAGATGCTCCGCCGCGTGGACGTCCACTCTTTGGCAGAGCAGTTGCGCGAAGACATGCGCAGTACGGCGAGCGAGGCGAAGCGGAAGAAGTTCGCCAAACGCCTCAAGGTCGTCGAAGCATTCCGGACTAGCGGTAACCGCGCTGAGTGGATGATGTTGACGGTGGTGCCCGTGTTGCCCCCAGATTTGCGCCCCCTGGTGCCCCTTGATGGTGGTCGATTCGCTACCAGCGATCTCAACGACCTCTACCGCCGCGTCATCAACCGCAATAACCGACTCAAGCGATTGCTCGAGCTCAATGCGCCTGAGATTATCATCCGCAACGAGCGCCGCATGTTGCAGGAAGCTGTGGATGCGTTGTTTGACAATGGCCGCCGCGGCAAGACCATTACCGGTCCCAACAAGCGTCCGCTCAAGAGCCTCAGCGACATGCTGAAGGGCAAGCAAGGTCGCTTCCGCCAGAACCTGCTCGGCAAGCGCGTTGACTATTCGGGACGTAGCGTGATCGTCGTCGGCCCGACGCTGAAGCTGCATCAGTGCGGTCTGCCGAAGAAGATGGCGCTCGAGCTCTTCAAGCCGTTTATCTACAACAAGCTCGAGGAACGCGGCTACGTCAACACCATCAAGAGCGCGAAGAAGATGGTCGAGAAGGAACGCCCGGAAGTTTGGGACATTCTCGATGAAGTCATCACCGAACATCCAGTGATGCTCAACCGCGCTCCCACCTTGCACCGACTGGGCATTCAGGCATTCGAGCCCATCCTGATCGAGGGCAAGGCCATTCAGTTGCATCCGTTGGTCTGCGCTGCATTCAACGCTGATTTCGATGGCGATCAGATGGCCGTGCACGTGCCACTGTCGGTTGAAGCGCAGATGGAAGCGCGCGTGTTGATGATGAGCACCAACAACATTCTGTCGCCGGCAAGCGGCAAGCCCATCATCAACCCAACGCAGGATATCGTGCTTGGGCTCTATTATGCGACTCGCAAGCGCAAGTTCGCGCGCGGCTGCTGCCGACCGGGTTCATTGAAGGTTGACACCAAGACCGACTCGCTCACGGGCTATCTGCGCGGCGTCTTCGCCTCACCCGAAGAAGTTCGGATGGCGTACGACAACGGCAACATGGATCTCCATGCCGAGATCCAAGTGCGCGTGGCTGACCACGACGAGCAAGGCGAGCCACGCACTCGAATCGTCACCACTACCGCCGGTCGCGTGTTGGTCAGTGACATTCTGCCGCCTGACGTGCCTTTTGATTACATCAACAAGGTCATGAATAAGAAGGCGCTGAGTGCGCTGATCGATGTTTGCTATCGCAAACACAAGAACAAGGAAACCGTTCTGCTTGCGGACCGTTTGCGCACGCTCGGCTTCACGTACGCCACACTGGCAGGCGTCTCGATCTGTATGGATGACATGGTCATTCCAGACAAGAAGAAAGACTTGATCGACGAGGCGCAGGCCGAACTCGAGCGCGTCTACGAGCAGTACCAAGAAGGTCTCATCACGGACGGTGAGCGGTACAACAAGATCATCGATATCTGGGCTGGCGTTGCTGACAAAGTCACCGAAGAGATGATGAACGGCATCAGTAAAGAGACGATTACTGATAGCGAGACTGGTGAGAAGAGCGAAGACTCGAGCTTCAACCCCGTTTACATCATGGCTGACTCGGGCGCTCGTGGTTCGACCCAGCAGATGCGTCAGTTGGCCGCTATGCGCGGCTTGATGGCAAAGCCCTCCGGCGAAATCATCGAGACGCCTATCACGGCGAACTTCCGCGAAGGCCTGAGCGTACTACAGTACTTCATCTCGACACACGGTGCTCGTAAGGGATTGGCTGACACTGCACTGAAGACAGCTAACTCCGGTTACCTGACTCGACGCTTGGTTGACGTTGCCCAAGACGCAGTGGTTGCGGAGTTCGACTGCGGCACCCTCGACGGCATTCGTGTTACCAAGTTGGAAGAAGCGGGCGAAGTCATTCAGCCCTTGGGTGAGCGCGTGCTTGGTCGTGTGGCGTTGGAAGACGTGGTGGATCCGCTGACGGGTGACATCATTGCTGCCGCGAATACAGAACTCGACGAAGCCCTCGTCCGTAGAATTGAAGAGGCTGGCATCGAGGAAGTCGTGATTCGTTCGGTGCTCACTTGCCAGACCCGTCGCGGCGTTTGCGCGCTGTGTTACGGCCGTGACCTGGCGCGTGGCTACAAGGTGAACATTGGTGAGGCCGTTGGAATCATCGCTGCCCAGTCGATTGGCGAGCCCGGTACCCAGCTGACGATGCGTACGTTCCACATCGGTGGTGCGGCCGCGCGCGGCAAGATTGAGCAGAGCAGCCTGGAGACCAAGACCGAAGGTATCATCCAACTGCGCAATGCCCTAACGTCGACCAAGAGCGATGGTTCAATCGTTGTCATGAACCGCCACGGCGAGCTCATCGTCATGGACGACACGGGTCGTGAACGCGAACACCACCGCTTGGTTTACGGTGCGGTGCTCAGGGCCGAAGACGGTGCCCGCGTCAAGGTGGGCGCAACCGTGGCCGAGTGGGATCCATTCGCAGTCCCAATTCTGACCGAAGTCGGCGGAATCGTTCGCTACGGCGACTTGGTTGAAGGCGTGACGGTCATGGAGAAGGTCGACGAGGTTACCGGTCTTTCACGCAAGATCGTAATCGAGTCACGTGCCGCTGATCTGCGACCGCGCATCACCATCACCGATCCAGAGACCAGCGAGGCCGTGAAGCTGCCTGGTACGGATCTAGATGCTCGATACCTGCTGCCGGTGGGCGCCAATATCGTGGCGCAAGACGGCGAGGTAATCACACCCGGCGAGGCGATTTCCCGCATTCCGCGTGACACGACCAAGGTGCAGGACATTACCGGTGGTCTTCCCCGAGTCGCCGAGCTCTTCGAAGCCCGCAAGCCAAAGGATCACGCCATTATCAGCGAGATCGACGGTATTGTCTCGTTTGGTAAAGACACCAAGGGCAAGCGCAAGGTGCTCATCACGCCGCTCGGAATCGATGGCCATCCCCTGGAGGATCAGGCTCGCGAGTACTTGATTCCCAAAGGCAAGCACATCCAGGTGCAACCCGGTGATCGCGTGCGCGCAGGTGACCCGCTACAGGACGGCCCTGCCAACCCGCACGATATTCTGCGGGTCAAGGGCGAGAAGGAACTTGCAGCTTGGTTGGTGAACGAAATCCAGCAGGTTTATCGCCTCCAAGGTGTGAGCATCAACGACAAGCACATCGAAGCCATCGTGCGACAGATGTTGCGTCGTGTTCGCATCAAGGAAGTTGGCGATACGACCTTCTTGGTGGACGAGCAGGTAGAGAAATACCTGTTCGAACGCGAGAACGCGCGGGTGATCGAGCGCGCTGGACGTCCGGCGGTTGCTGAACCGATGCTGCTCGGCATCACCAAGGCATCGCTCTCGACCGAGTCGTTCATCAGTGCATCGTCGTTCCAAGAGACCACGAAGGTGCTGACGGAAGCAGCTATCTGCGGCAAGACCGACGATCTGCGTGGCATCAAAGAGAATGTCGTGATGGGTCGCTTGATTCCGGCCGGCACTGGCCTGCCTGCCTACAAGCGCCTGCAAGTGGTAGTGGACGATAGGTCCGAAACCTATGCCCCAGTAGTCGTGCCGCGGGCACCCGGTGACTTATCACTGGCCGTTGGCGATGACTGACGATGGCGCGGGTTCTCTCGACGGGAGCCCGCACCAACAAGACCATCTGCGCGGGCCTCAAGCTACGCCGCACAACCAGAAGCAGGGCGCTCAGGCCAAGGTCTTGTCTTGGCATTGGGCGCCTCGAATTGTGCGACAGGGCATTGAGTTTGCGCTTCAAGTCCGCTCGCCAAGAGCGCGACAGGCTCTGTTTGCCGAGCTGCGGGCGCTAAGTAGGGGCTTGCCTGCGGTCCCGTCATTGCTGGACGCTTATGTGCGCAATGAGTTCTCGCCTTGGTACTGGGTCGAGCGTTGGGCACGCCATCGTCCCACCGACCGCGCGATTGTCGATCAGTCGAGCGAACTCACATGGTGCGAGCTTCAGCAGCGGGCGCTGCGGCTTAGTCATCGTCTCGCACAGTTGAATCTTTCGCCGGGTGCGGCCGTGATTCTGCTCAGCGAGAACACGACATTTTTGATTGTGGCGCTCCTGGCCATACAGCGAGCAGGCCAATGCCCAGTACTGCTCAACCCAGCCTGCGATGGGCACTTGGTGCGACCGGCAATCGAGCGAACTGGTGCGACAGCGGCGGTTGTCGAGCGGCAGGGGCACCTCTCCGCCGTACCCGCAGGTACTTTGATGCAGTGCATCGTGGGCGAGTCGTTCGAAGGTCCCGCGAACGGTTTCGATGCGGCGAGTTGCAGAAAAGCGCCGCCGGGCAATGAACGGTTCGCTCTCTTGCTCAGCTCAGGTACCACGAGCCAACCAAAGCTCGTGACCATCAGCAACTATCGCGCTGTGCTTTCGGGCTACGGCATGGGGGTTGTCTGTTTGGGCCACGGTGCGGGGGACGCTATCTACTGTGTGTTGCCGCTATCGCATGCCACCGGGCTCATCACAGGCCTGTGCGTCGCGCTAATCACCGGCTGCGGCTTGGTGCTGCGCGGTCGGTTCCACCCCGCCAAATTCTGGTCGGACGTTGCCCAGCAACGAGCCACCAGTGTGCTCTACGTGGGTGAGGTTGCACGCCGGCTGGTTTCGGCTCCACCGAGCGAGCCGGAGATTACGCACCGAGTAACCACGTTCTATGGCAATGGTATGCCACTGGACGTTTGGCACCGCCTGCAGGCGCGTTTTCGCATACCGAGAATCATCGAATTCTACGGTGCGACAGAATTGCCGCTCGCCATGACGAATCTCGCGGGGGCGCCGGGTTTTATGGGGCGGATCGCAATGCGAGAAGTGTCGCCCTGGCAGATTGTGCGTCTCGACCGAGAATCCGGGGAACCTTGTCCGGCGGGGCACGGCCGCTGCGATCCGTGCGTTGATGACGAACCGGGCGAGCTGGTGTTCATGAATCGGCACCGCACAGGCGACATCGTCGTGCGCGACGCGCAGGGCTATGTGAGATACGTCGATCGGCGACCCGGATTCTTTCGCCAGGACGGTTACAATGTCTCAACTCGAGCTGTCGCTCAAGCGCTGCGAGGTGTCGTTGGAGTCGAAGCCCTCGGGATCACGCATTTGAAACTACCGCGTTACGACGGTAAGGCAGGCTTTCTCATTGCTGTCCCGGGGCAGGGATTTGACCTTAGGCATATCGAGTTGGCTTACGAACGTCTGCCCGAGTACCAGCGACCTCGCTTCTTGCGCCTAGCTGGCGAGCTCCGGCTCAACCGCGGTCTCAAGTTCGACGAGGCGGCTTACCGCTTGGAGGGAATTGACCCGGGTCAAGTGAGTGAGCCAATGTACGCCTACACGCCGGCAGGATTCGTTGCCCTTGATTCTGCACTATGGCGTGAACTGCAGTTGGGCACCTTTCGCTTTTGAGGCACAATGCGCCCATGTGGATGGCCCGCTCGCCGGTGATCGTATCCTTGACTTTAGCGCTCTTGGGGAGTTCTGCGTGCAGAAGATTGCCGCGCTCGTTTCGTCCACGGGTACATCGCCCCGTGGTCGCTGTGAAACAGTTGCCGCCGCTCACCGGTTCTCAGCCACTGGAGACGCTGGCGCTTGGGTCATTCGAGTCATCGCTGGTGGCGGTGCCGGTGGGAGCGCGTTTCGCGCGACCGGTTGTCGTGGCCCTGCATGGGAAATCAGATTCACCTCAGGCCGCCTGCCGTGCGTGGAGTGCCATTACGGACAATTCCTATTTTGTGCTGTGCCCGGCGCTGTTATCTAAGGCCTCCAAGCCTGATGGAGTCAGCGAGGCCTGCACCCAATGGGAGTGCGCAGCAAGCGAACTGAAAGAAGCCCTGATCGCACTGCGAAAGCGCTTTGGTAATTACATTGCTCCAAAGGAAGTGATGCTGGCTGGCCATGGTCGCGGAGCTTTCCTTGCGGTGCCGCTTGCTCAACAAAATCCAAGCGTGTTTTCCATAACGTGGCTGGTTGATGGGGGAATGCCCTATTGGTCCAGTGCGTTCTCGTCGACCTACGTCGAGCGCGGCGGCCAATTGCTCGCCATTGCGTGCACAGAGTTGGCTTGTCAACCCGATGCCAATCGTATCATAGCTTCTGCACATGCCGTTGGGCTTCGCGTCGCGGACTATCAAAGTACGAAAGGTACCGGCGAATTCACGCCGGACTTAGAGAATTCGCTCAAAGCCACCTGGGCAACCGCGCGCCCCAAAACATGGCCTTGGATAGTCCCGAACCCGACCAACGCAACGAAAAGTCAGTAAGCAAGCCACCTCTAACCTACCGCGCCCCCGAAGCATCGGGTGGCTTGCTCAAAATGCCAACGTTTTCCCGCGTCATCCTCCCTAGCACGACGCCGTGACTTTTTCAGAGAGCACGGCTGGAAAGCCTCGTTGAGAGCAAGGCGGAGCGAGAACCGGACCGGAGCGTACTTTAGGTACGTGAGGACCGGAAGCGCAGCGACAACGAAGCTATCGACGAGGCTTTCCAGCCGTCGTTGCAGGTGGAATACTGGCCAATGATCACTAGAGCCACACGCGAAGTCCGGCAAACGGACCTCCCAGTGTTTCCTTCCCAATCCACTGGTGTTCGTAGCCCAAAAGCAGTTCGAACCGATTGCGAATGAACCCAAAGGTCGTGCGCACTCGGGGCGCAAACGAGCTGCCGAGATTGCCGAGAGCTCCCTCGAACGACAGAATGATTGGGCGTCCTGGATAGATGTCCAGACCATACGCTACATCGACACCGCTAACGTCCCCATACTTGTCGATGAGATGCTGAGCTCCAAGAGAGGTATGAAAGTGTACAGCATCCGACTGGGCAAAGCGCCACACGATATGCTCACGCCCCGTGACCAGATTGTCGCTGGCTCCATACTCACGTTCCTTGAATAGCGACCTTGCGGCGTCGAATTCGATGCGAAAGTTCGTCTGAAATCTGAGGTTGAGCCCTTCACGCCACACCCGATCGAAAACGTAACCCGATTCACCACCCAGTTGCAGGGCCCAGTTGCGCTTCGGCACATCCGGCACGCTAGGTTCGGCTGTATCTTCTGCGTTGTCCCATTGCTTCGTTGTTGAAGCGCCAAAGTCGATCGTCAATTGT
>CAZCNI010000082.1:0-7410 GCA_964499765.1 uncultured Polyangiaceae bacterium | reverse complement strand
CACGCTCAATTGGCCTCCACTGCATTTGTGCAAAAGCGACGCTCCAGAGAAGTTGTCTCGCAATTTCTACGCAAAACTTGCGCACCATCGGGAATGCTTGAATATTTCCGAAGTAGCTGCGCGAACCTTGCAAGCTTTCAATCGTCACTCGTCAAGTAAGTGTAACCGCGCAACGACTCTTCGTAGTGCTGCATCAAAGTCTTGACTTGTTGATTGGTGAGTTTGCCAGCGGCAACCGCGCGCTCCGCCTGGTGCCGCACCGCCTCGACCATGCTGGCAGGGTCATAGCCAACGTAGCGCAGAACCTCGGAGACACTGTCGCCTTTCACGACGTGCTGAACCTTATAACCATCTTCCGTCAACTTAACGTGTACGGCGTTCGTGTCACCGAAGAGATTGTGCATATCGCCAAGAATCTCCTGATAGGCGCCGTTCAGGAACATGCCCAAGTAGTAGGGTTGTTCAGCGTCGTACGAATGCACGTCGAGGGTGTGCTTCTCGTCTTCCAAATCAATGAAGTGATCGATGATCCCATCACTATCGCAGGTCATGTCCGCGAGCCGGGCACGTATGGTTGGCTCCTCGTCTAGCCTGTGAATGGGCATGATGGGAAAGAGCTGATCGATTGCCCAAACATCGGGAGCCGACTGAAATAGGCTGAAATTGCAGTAGTAGATGGCACTAAGGCTATTCTCCAAGTGCTGCAATTCCTCGGGCACGAATTTCATTCGCCGCAGGGTGTGCTGCAGTTTCTCGCAACAATGCCAATAGAGTCTCTCCGCTTGTGCACGTTCACGCAACGACAGGTAGCCATACTTGAAGAGACTTTGCGCCTCTTCTTTGGCTTGATTAGCGTCGTGCCACGACTCTTGTACGTTTTTTGGCACGATACCTTGGTAGGTTTCGTAGAGGTCTTTGAGTAGACGCTGGCCGTCTTTGGGCGGCTCGATCGCGTCGCCGAATCTCACCTCGTTGACCCCTACTACTTCAAATATCAAGACGGAATGATGTGCAGCAATGGCCCGACCGCTTTCACTGACAATGGTAGGCGGATCCACTTCGGCCTTGCTGCAGGCGGCTTGGATATGCGCCACTACGTCTGCCGCGTATTCGTGCATCGTGTAGTTGCGTGATGCATGGAAATCGGTTTTCGACCCGTCGTAGTCAATCGCGAGACCGCCGCCGATGTCGATGTACCCCATGGCAGCACCCATCTTTGCCATCTCCACGTATATGTTCGACGCTTCCTGCATCGCATTCTTAATCGGGATAATACTGGAAATTTGGCTGCCGATGTGAAAGTGCAGCAGCTGCAAGCAGCCGAGCATGTTGCGTTCAGCAAGGCGATCGACGACGTGCACGATGTCGGCAGTAGTGAGGCCGAACTTGGCGCGCTCACCTGCGGAATCTGCCCAGCGACCAACCCCCTTGGCTGTGAGCTTTCCGCGTACACCGAGCAGTGGCGATATGCCCAGCTTTTCGGACGCGTGAAGCACTAGCTCCAGTTCTTCGATTCTTTCCAAGACAATGAAGACGGTCTTGTCGAATTGTTGAGCGACCAAGGCCGTCTCAATGTACTTGGAGTCCTTGTATCCGTTGCAAATGATGAGGCCGCCAGCATCGTGCATCGCAGCGAGCGCGATCAGAAGCTCGGGTTTCGACCCTGCTTCGAGCCCGAATTGCCAAGGGCGCCCGGCTTCCACCACCTCTTCTACAAGGTGTCGTTGCTGGTTCACCTTGACCGGATAGACGCCGCGGTAGGTTCCGCCGTACTCGTATTCACCGATAGCGCGTCGGAAGCATTCATTAATGCGACGAATGCGATCGGCCACGATATCCGAAAAGCGAATGAGAAGTGGCAATTCAATGCCACGCATCGTGAGGTCACCAACGAGCTCATACAAGTCAATTGGTAGCTCATGGCGAGGGTCGGGTTTGACGACGACGTGCCCCGTATCGCTGACTGCAAAGTAGTCGCTCCCCCAGCCCTGAACCTGATACAGTTGAGCACTCTTTTCGGGAAGCCAGACGACGCTATTACGATTTGTCGATTCGGACATGGTGACCTCGGCGCAGCAAATGCCTAGACCGGTTGGGCGCGGATTGTGCCACGTGCAGGATAGAATTCACGCCAAAGCGAGACGACGCAGTTTCAACATGAGCGGCAGCCCATTTCCAAGCAAAATCCGTTCACGCTGCGCTGACGCCCAGAACCGGCTGTCTCAGCTACCTGGCAGATTCTTGGGCGGGCTAGAGCGCAGTCGATGCCGACCCGGGTGGCCCAGTGCCCCCTCAACCGCCCAGAACCGGCATAAATATGGCGGGCAACGCGTGCCGATGCCACAGGGCTAATAGATCCATGGACAAGGCAACCGTTATATGCACCAGGAAGCCTGCGTAGATGCTCCGGGTCTTGGCCGCCAGCGACCCAAGCACGATTCCGGCAATGATGGCGCCGTGAGCTTCCAGATAGGGTTTACCGTAGTGAATCATGCAATAGGGGACCGCCATGGCGAAAATGGCAGTGGCCCCCAATGAGCGGCGCAGCGTGCCCACGATGAAACCGCGGAAGAACAGCTCAAGCGCAAAGAATTGAACGAAATAGATGGACTCCCACAATATGAGGTCGAGCCAACTTCGCGAGCTCAATTTGTAAAACGGGTAGTAGGTGCCAAAATCGGGCTGATTTGCAACGACAAGCATGGCGGGCACAACCACCGCCAGACACAAGCCGTAGATCCAGACGTGACGAGAGAAGCCTCGGATTCGGAGCCCGAGGTCGAGCAAACTATCGTGCGGGTACAGGATCTTCCAAATCGGGAACGGAACCAGTACGTAACCGACTACGCGAGAAGCTACCCACCAGGCGTAGCCATAAAATTCGTCGAACTGCGCCACGTGCAGACGTCGGTAGCCCCCTGCCTCGAGTTGAATTAGCCATGGTCGAACAACCGAGTCATAGAGCCTACGTCCGCCGTAGTACTCTTGAACGGTGAGTACTACACCCAATATCAACAGACACGTGAGCGGACGCGTATCGAAGCGATTGTTACGGACGAAACGCGCACGATAGTCGGCAGCTTCTCTGTCCAAGTCTAGCCAAGTGGACCGAAAGAACAGCCATATCACCGGTATTATTAGAATAATCAGCGGTACTGGCACCAGTGATCGGACTGGTGGGTAGTTCATCAGCGAGTCGAACCACGATATCTGCGTAATGGTCTCAACCGGCAACCTGATCGGCAGATGTCCGGGCGCGCCTCCGATGTTTACGGCACTCAGCATTAGCGCGCGCCACCGGCATAGCGCGCCCCACGTTGAATCCGAGCCAATGTCAGTTCTCGCCCAATCACGGCCATGACATCGAATAGCCCCGGACTCGCAGACCGCCCAGTAATCGCGACTCGCGCAGGTTGCGCAAGGTTCTTCAAGTCAACTTGGTGCCGCTGTGCAACGGACTTGAAACACTCTTCCAGTGACGAGCTTGACCAGTCACCTACCCCCTGGAGTGCTGCGCCGGCGGCTTCCAATAACGGAGCAACCGGGGGTTGCAGAAATTTATCCCTAGCCGCAGCGTCAACCTCTGGCGGTTCGCGGAAAAAGTAGTCCAGGGCAGTCGCCACTTCCGAAAACGTCCGGGCACGTTCCCGAATCAAGGGCAACGCTGCCTGCAGCCGCTCGCGGGATGGCTCAGCTATGCCTCGAGCAGCCAGAAATGGAAGGGCTTGACGGATGTAGTCATCAGAGCTCGTAAGTCGTGGTTGCTTCAGGTGTTCGAACGCCACGTCGGCGAATTTCTTATCGTCGAACTTGCCATCACTTTTGTTGACTCGTTTCCAATCAAAGCTCTCGATGAGTTCCTCACGCGAGAATATCTCCTGATCGCCGAACGACCACCCAAAACGTACTAGGTAATTCAGGACACCCATCGCGCTGTAGCCACGGGCACGGTAGTCTTGGACACCGACCGCAGCATGCCGCTTGCTCAGTTTCTCTCCCTTGGGACTGAGCATCATCGGCAAGTGCGCGAACTCAGGCGTCTCCCATCCGAAAGCTTGATAGAGCAGTACCTGTTGAGGCGTATTGCCAATGTGATCGCGTCCGCGAGCAACCAGCGTAATGCCCATTGCGTGGTCATCGACCACCGCTGCCAAATTGTAGAGTGGATACCCATCACGCCGTACCAGCACGAAGTCCTGCAGTTCTCGATTCGGTGTACTGATGAGATCAAACACCTTGTCTACGAAGTCCGTTGTGCCAACTTTGGGGGCAGCAAACCGAACCACGTGCGAACGCGATGGATCATCAGGCAGGTCCCGACACGTACCGGGATAGACGAACTGAGCCTTGGGATCTTTTGCCTTGAGGGCTTCGCGGGCTGCATCCAGCTCTTCTTTGGTGCAGTAACAGCGATACGCCTTTTTGTTCGCAATGAGCGTCTCGACTGAACTGCGATAAAGAGCCTTCCGTTCACTCTGGTAGTACGGGCCGAAGTCGCCGCCAACGTCGGGCCCCTCGTCCCAGTCGATTCCCAGCCATTGCATGGACTCCAAGATGGCACGCACGCTCTCGGGACTGCTTCGATCTTGGTCGGTGTCTTCGATGCGCAAAATGAACTTGCCCCCAGTCTTGCGAGCCCACAGCCAGTTGAATAGGGCGGTTCGGGCACCACCGATGTGCAAATAGCCGCTGGGGGACGGGGCAAATCTCAATCGCGGAGTCATTTTGAGCCGCAGACTAGTACCTCTCGGCACAGTTTCGGCCAGCGCTTTCCTCTCGCAATACACCATGGCGGCCGACCGAATGACAGGGATCTGTGTTTCAGTTGCTTCCCTCGAGCACGGCTGCTATTAGCGGCCCCTCGCGCCGTATTCGACGCGTTCCGTGGAGTCTCAAGAATGAAAAAAACGCCACTCGCCAACGTCAAGGAACGCTTCGAGTCAAAAGAGAAGCTCGTCGCCGCTGTCCAAGCGCTGACGAGTTCCAATTTATGGGTCGACCGGATTGGGGCCAAAGGGCTCGGTCACGTATCGAATTCCAAGTTGCTGAGGCTGCACGACAAGCTTTCTGTCGCCCAGAAGCAATTTGCGAACCGCGAATCGCTCATCGACGCGATCCTGACGCTCGCCAAGCATTCGAAAGATGTTGGGCTACGCACAGCGTTGACCGCCTATCCGTTGCCACGTCTGCTCGACTTGCATGCGAGCTTGACGAAGAAGTCGAAGCGCACCGCAAAGACTAGCGCAAAGACTAAGTAGTAACGGCGCTGTTTTCTTAGACATCTCTTCTGACCGAGCGAGTCCCTCTACGCTCGCGACAGTCCCTGCTGTTTCAGGTACTCGGCGGTGAAGACGGCGCCTGCGTTGTAACTCAATTGCAGGTCCGCAATTAGCCGCTTTTCGACAATGCTTCCGATGCCAAACATCTTCACGTTCACGTGAGCCTCGAAGATCCGATCACATTGGTGCGCCGAAAGCGGCTCAACCCACGTGTCGCCCTGTACCGATAGCTTGTCGGACAACACGCTCGACACGACCGTGAGCTGGTAGTGGCGTGTCCTCTTGTCGAAGGTGCCTATCTCACGGTAGCTCAAATTCTCACCAATCAGTGATTTGACTGCACCCGGTAAGTCGCCGACCTTCGGTGTCACTGCAACCGTTCGCGAAATGGTAGTCTCTGTTTCGACTTGTTCGGTGATCTGCCAGTTCTCGAACTGCAGGTGGTTCAGATACATGTTGCGATTGAATTCTTTGTCGAAGAAGACTCGATCCCAAAATGTCGTTTCATCGCAATCGAAGCGGTGCACAATTCGAACGTCAGTCATGATTCAGTATCGCTCGTAGCAAGTAATGGGCAGCACGTCCGCCCCATTGTGACGCCGAGGAATGGTCGGAGGACCATGACGCCGAGGAATGGTGGCCCTTCGACCATTCCTCGGCGTCATGGGCTCCCGCGCCTAAAAACCACGGTAATTTGTCGACAATCAGCCCACTGGTTGTCAATTCGGCAGAAAGGCTGGTAATCTGTTTACCCAATGTTGACAACCCGTGATGACGTCGAACGCTACCTCGAATTGAGTAGCAGACCATTCTCCAGGCTTGAGGATGTGACACTGGTTACGCTAGCGCCCCAGCAACCCCCCGCGGTCATACGCGTGCAACCACCAGTATTGTTAATTCAAGTCGAGATCGGGAAAGTCGACTTCAAGTCCGCCACCAGCGAGGCTGCATTCTTCCGGAAACTGCTGGAGCTGAACACCACTGACCTGCTTCATGCTTCCTATGGCCTCGCTGGCGATCAAGTGCAACTGAGCGCAGCGCTCGAGATCGGGCATCTGGATGAGAACGAACTCGAAGCGGCATTGTCGGATGTGACGCTCGCATTGGTCAAGCACGTTCCGGTACTCTGGCAAATGGTCTCTGCAAAGGCTTAGTGCATCATGGGAATTCTTTCGCGGCTAGCTCAGCTCATCAAGTCGAACCTCAATGACCTCATTAGTCGTTCCGAGGACCCAGAGAAGATGCTCGAGCAAATCATGCTCGACATGAACCAGCAGCTCATGGAGGCCAAGACCCAAGTCGCCGCTTCGATTGCCGAAGAGAAGAAGCTGCAGCGACAGGCGGAAGAGCAGGCGAAACTTGCTGCCGAGTGGGAACGCAAGGCGACACTGGCAGTGCGAGCCGGCAACGACGAGCTGGCCAAAGAGGCACTGCTTCGCAAGCGAGAACTCGATGCAATGGCCGAACAGCTTCAGCAACAGTGGCAAAAGCAAAAGCAGGGTGTTGACCAGCTCAAGCTGGCCCTTCAAGCGCTGAACAGAAAGATCGAAGAGGCTAAGCGCAAGAAGATACTGCTCGTTGCACGCAAGAAACGCGCTGAAGCACAGAAGACGATACAACAGACCCTTACCGGCCTTAGTAGCTCGAGTGCTTTCGAGACTTTCGATCGAATGGCTTCGAAGATTGATCAGATGGAAGCCGAAGCAGAAGCAAGTGCCGAGTTGTCCGAGCAGATGTCGGGAGACATGCTGGCAAATAAGTTCCAAGCGCTGGAAGCGACAACCGGCGCCGATCAAGATCTCCTTGAGCTAAAGCGCAAGATGGGCGTATTGCCTCCGGAACCGGAGCCTGCCAAAGCAGTTCCGATGCGCGTACAGACTGCCCCCCAGTCGGGTGAATTGGACGAGACAGAGCAGGCCGAACTCGCCCGCGCGCTGGCCGAACTCGATGCCCAGGAGCCCTTGAGAGCCAAACAGTAGAATTGAACCGTGGGCATTGCTGAGCGGATTCCCGTGGGCGTCGGGCGCGCTCGGATTTATTCGCGCGCGGCTGTGCTTGCTTGGTGCTCTGTCGGGCTATTATTCGCGTCATGCACGGACGACAACTGACCCCGAGCCTAATCCTGATGGCT
>CAZCNI010000081.1:0-7410 GCA_964499765.1 uncultured Polyangiaceae bacterium | reverse complement strand
TAATCAATGGCAATTGGTTTGAGGAAACGAAATCCGCTGGAAGCGGGTATTCCGTACACCGCCAGACTCGGGGAGCGGCCGTCAACTACACGCAGGAGGCGCGACCCAGTACGCCAGTCGATTTGGACCATGACGCGGCTCTGACTTCCCTTGAGCCACGGCAATTCGATTGAACCCGCAAGGCCTGTAGGACCGCAATCAAGGTCAGAACCCTGAAGCCGACAAGGGGTTGGAAACACAGCAGGTTGAGCGAGCCCACGCCTGAGCGTTGCTGAGGTCGTTTGCCAGCGTACTAGGAACCTGCCGTCAGCCACTTCGGTCAACGTCAATGACGACGAATCAATAGGATGACCCTGCGCGTGTCCGGTCGTTAGCGACAGCTCCAGGGCCAACAGCAGTGAGACAATGCGGAATGCCTGACCACTCGTCACTTGGAACGCTCCTCGAATCGGTAGCGAGCCGTGATCGATTGAGCCGCACGTTCCGCGGCTTTCTGCTGCAAAGCCAACCTGCGATCAACTACCAACCGATCGCGCAGCGCGTCACGGCTGGGCATACCCCCCTCGATTCGAATCATGCGTACCAAGAGCAAGCTCTTGTCATTCTCGAGTGGCTGCCATTCTCCAATCGGAAGTGCGCAAATGCGCCTTGCAACTTCAGGTCCGAAATCTTGCTCAATCCGTTCGCGCCGCACGTTGGCCGCAACCGTTCGCAGGCCCAAAGATGGCGGGGTTGCTCCGGCCTTGAGCGCGCGTTCGTACTTTTCGCGTTGCTGCTCGGCACCGGGTCCGGTCTTTGGGAACACGACGTATTCATGCTCGTAGACAAGGGGCACCTCATAGAGGGTTCGATGTTGTTCAAGCCATTGATCGAGATCTGCTTCCGATGGCTCAGGTACTGGGAATTGTAGCGCGGCTCGGTCCCGCAGTTTATCAATCAAAAAGGTTCGAACCATCGGTTCTTCGCGATCGAGTCCTTGGCTAAGCGCTTCACGGTAGAGTGCTTCATCGCACTTCCAACCCTGCAGATCCTTGTTAAGCTCGGCATCGCTTGGAGATCTTCCCCACTGGTCCTGAAACCGCCGCTCCAGGTCAGCTCGTAGCGCGGGCGTAATGACGATTGTTCGCGAATCACCCGCAACAAGTCGATGAACGAGAAAGATGAGTGCCCCGAGGATGAAGAAGTGAATCGTGGGGTCACGCAACAAGCGCACCGCATTACGTGCCCAGGCGCTATGATTGCTTTTCATTGTCGTCATTTTTGCACACAACTTCCGCAGAAGTGATGACGAGCCGACCAAAAACGAGCAGTCACCCACGAGTCGCGTGGCGTGACCCGCGGAGCTGCTTGCCCCGTCGGCATTGCAGTTCGGCCGCTGATTTTGCGCTCCCTGGGCAGTGGACGTCATCTGGGGAGGACCTGAGCCACGGGGAAGCAATCAGGTTCCGATCCGTGCCTTTCACGCAAGGCGAATCGAGTGAGATTTGCTGCCAAGAGACTGGACAGCCGAGGCGAGCTCAGCTAGACATGGCGCCGTGAGTTCGGTTACGACCAACCCTCAGGCCAATTGAAGGGCGGACCCAAGGGCGCTTCATTTGGCGACGGTTTCTAACCGAATTCTTGAGCTGATAGTGTTTGTAAGTGTGCGTAATTACTAATGCGAAGATGGCGGAACTGGCAGACGCGCTAGCTTGAGGTGCTAGTGGGGTAACTCCCGTGGAGGTTCAAGTCCTCTTCTTCGCACTGACAACTGACCGACATTGATACGTCGAACCAACTCGAAGATCTGAGTCGATTCAATGAGTGGACATTCAAAGTGGGCAACGATTAAGCGCAAAAAAGGCGCAACGGACGCAGCCCGCGGCAAAGTCTTTACCAGGCTAACGCGTGAGATTCTGACGGCAGCAAAACTCGGCGGCGGTGATCCAGCAGGCAATGCGCGACTGCGCAAGGCCATTAGTGACGCCAAATCCCAGCAGATGCCGAATGACAGCATCAAGCGAGCCGTTCAACGTGGAACCGGTGAGATCGAAGGGGCTTCGTACGACGACGTAGTGTACGAAGGCACTGGTCCTGGCGGCACGCTTTTCGTCGTTGAGGCTATGACGGACAATCGCAACCGTACGGCGGCGGAAATCCGAAAGGTCTTCGAGAAGCACAACGGTGCCCTTGGTAGCCCTGGCTCGGCACAATGGGCCTTCGATCGGTTGGGCCTCATCGTGCTCGACAAGTCAGCGGTGACTGAAGATCAACTCATGGAAGTTGCTCTCGGTTCTGGCGCCGACGACTATCGCGATGAAGGCGATACCTGGGCTGTGTACACTCCGGTCAGCGAACTCGATGCGGTAACCACCGCCTTCGAATCTGCGAAAATTCCGACTCAGCAAAGTCGGCCTGCCTATGTGCCGAAGAACAAGAAGACGGTCACTGGCCGCGATGCAGAGGTTTGTCTGAACTTGGCGGACGCGCTCGACGAGCATGATGATTCGCAGAATGTCTTTAGCGACTTTGACATCAGCGAAGAAGAACTCGCCCAGATGGCGGGTTCCTGATCTGAACGTGACTGTGCTTGCGCTTACAGTGCTGGGCGGAACTGCAGCAGAATGAAGTACGAAAACGCCGCGTGAGCGATCAGTGCGGGCGCGGCTCGTTGCGTGACGTGAGTCAGAAACCCAAACAGCAGGCCTGCCACAAGTGCCAGTGCAACTAGCAAGGGATTGGGACCAGCCAACGGATCTTTCAGCGCAATGATGGTTGGGATCGCCTGCAGTCCGTAGAGCAGAGCTGTCAGAAGCCAGCCGCGAGTGGCCCCCATGGACTTGGACAGCTGATCCTGGAGCCACCCGCGCCAGACAATCTCGTCGAGCATGGGCGCCAACACCACGAGCCAAGGGACCCAGAGTCGTTCCTCCAGTTCGCCAGTGTCACCGATGAACCAGTACACCTGCGCGAGCCACGCTTGGCGCGGAAAGCCGCGGGGCGCAAGGAGCGTGCGCCCCGCCCAGGTGATAATGATGAGCGCAACGGCACCGAGCACTCCAATGGTGAGATCTCCCCATTTTGGTGTCAGTCGTTCTCGAATACGGCCCTGTTTGTAGAGCACGAGTACCGCCACGACCCCAAGCAGCGCCGAGAGCATGGCTGCGGCGGCAATTCGCGCAGGTGCGGTTCGCCAATCGGCGTGGCCGATCTTGGCATTGACTAACACCGAAATTATCGTGACTAGCAGTGCCGGGCCCATCAGCAGAGCGCTCCCAGGGTTTTGGCGGTCCAATCCAGTACGCGCGCTGCAACTTCTCGCTTCGGCAACGCAAGCAGCTGCTCGCAATTCGCTGCTGTGACGATTGTTACTTGATTGCTGTCGAGACCAAGCGATTCATGCGCGAGGTTGGCAACCACTGCGTCCACGTGTTTGGTGCTGAGCTTGTGCCGGGCCAGTGCAACCAGGTGTTCGGCGTCGGTTTCGAGCGCAAACCCAACCAGCAGGGGCAGCGCGCCGCGGCGTGCCGCGCCAACCTCAGCGACGATGTCGGGATTTTGTGCGAGGGGTGGCAACGTGACGGTTGCAGCGCGCTTGAGCTTGTCGGCGTGGATGACAGAGAAGCGAAAGTCACCGACTGCGGCCGCCATCACCAGGACATCTGCCTGATCGAGCGCCTCGCCCAAGCTTTGCCAAACAGCACGCTTCATCTCAAGCGCGCTGCGCACGCTGATGCGGGTTACGTTCTGGGGGCAGGGAAGGTCCACGGGGCCTGAGATCAGTGTGACTCTGGCACCCCGCAGTCTCGCCTCGCGGGCGATGGCATAGCCCATCTTTCCCGAGGATCGGTTGCTCAAGAAGCGGACCGGGTCGAGGTCCTCGATCGTGGGACCTGCCGTGACCACCACGTGTTTGCCAGCGAGATCCTGCGGGGAGAGTGTCGCCACGACAGCATCGAAAATGCAGTCGGGGGCCGCAAAGCGACCGAAGCCAACGTCGCCGGAAGCAACCTCACCCTCAACCGGACCGATGAACCGCGCGCGACCGTCGGCGAGCAATTGCTGGACATTGCGTTGCGTTGCGGGATGTGACCACATTGCTGGGTGCATTGCCGGCGCGATGAGCAACGGGCAGCGCGAGCAGAGCGCGGTTGCCGTCACGAGATCATCGGCACGGCCCTGCGCTAAGCGCGCCAACAGGTCTGCCGTCGCTGGCGCCATGACAACGAGATCCGCGGCGGCACTCAAGGTTACGTGCGACTCGCCGACTGCGGTGTTGCCGAACATCTCTATCAAGACGGGCTGCTGCGTGATGGCGCTAAAGGTTGCTGTCCCCACGAATTGCGTGGCGGAATGGGTCATGACCACGCGCACCGATGCGCCTTGTTTGACGAGCAGTCGCGTCAGTTCACAGGCCTTGTATGCGGCGATGCTTCCCGTGACACAGAGCACGATACGACGATTGGCAAGTGCGCGAGAGTCAGGCACAGGGGGCATCGGGGCTTGGTTGTCGTCCGTGGAGCACGAGCGGTCTTGCAGCATGGCGCGGTAGGTTATCGCTACTAGTGCGCAAAATCCATGCCTCAGGGATCAAATGGGTCGAGCAAATGCTTCATAATTGAACACACTTTCAGAAAGGCCCGCCCGTCAAGCGCGCTTGTTTGTTACGAGAAGCCCAAGAGCTTTCCACCTTGATATATGGCGAAGCTCGTTAGCCAGGCCAACACGCCGGTGTAGGCAAACAAGAACAAGGGCCAACGCCAACTACGAGTTTCTCGGCGGATGACCGCTAGCGTGGAGCTGCACTGGCATGCGAGGGCGAAGAAAGCCAGCAGCGAGGCGCCGACCAGGGGTGTGTACGGACGCGAACCATCGGCACGGCGCTCGGTGCGCATGCGCTCACGCAGTGGCACTTCCGCCTCATCATTGTCGGCAATGCCGTACACCAACGCCATGGTCGAGACAAAGACTTCCCGGGCCGCGAATGACCCCACGAGTCCAACCCCAATACGCCAGTCGAAGCCGAGTGGCTTGATGATTGGCTCCAGAGCGCGCCCAAGCCTCGCTCCCGGTGAGCGCTCGATGTGCGAGGACGGCTCGTGCGTCAGCGGTGCGTTGGCGAGCGTGCGCGTTGCTGGGGGGTGGCTTACCTGCTCGAGTGAGGAGGAGCGCCCTTGCGTGCTCGCCAGGTTGCTCGCTGTTGGACCTGGGGAGTAGTCACGCGGAAAGGCTAGCAATGCCCAGAGCGCTACGGTACAAAGCAAAATGATCGTTCCAGCCTCGCGCAGAAAGGCGTTGGATCGACTTACGACCATGCGCAAAATCGAGCGCAGGTGCGGCATGCGGTACGGTGGCAACTCGAGGATCAAAGGTACGCGGCGGGCTTTGACGACAGTGCGACCCAGAACCCACGCGGCGAGCAACGTCGCGACAATGGAGAAGCCGTACATGCCGACCATCAGCGTGCCTTGAATCGGTAGCCAACCACCGATGCGTGTGGGCGGAAATAGGGCACCAATGATCAGGGTGTAGACGGGCAATCGCGCCGAACAGGTCATGAGCGGCACAACGAGCATGGTGAGTAGTCGATCGCGCTGGCGCTCGAGTGTGCGCGTGGCCATGATCGCCGGTACAGCGCAGGCGAAGCCGGAGATCATCGGTACGAATGCGCGACCGTGCAGTCCGAGCAATCTCATCACTCGATCGATCAAGAATGCCACTCGAGACATGTAGCCGGAGTCTTCGAGCAGTCCGATCAGTGCGAACAACAACGCAATCTGCGGCAAAAAAACCACTACGTTGCCAACGCCACCAATGATGCCCTTGACCACGAGATCCCGGGGCCAACCGGGCGGAGCGTGGTGCACGATCAGCGACTGCAGCCACGAGACGGCAGCCTCGACCGCATGAATCAGCGGGTCGGCGCCTACGAACAGCAGTTGAAACAGCGTCACCGTGACTAGTGCGAACACCAGAAACCCGAGCACCGGGTGGAGCATGATGCGGTCGATGCGCTCGGAGATCGGGGGCTTCGGTGGATGGGGTGGCCTACTGCGGCTCTGCCCGAGCCGCTCTTCGATCCACTGATAGCGGGTCCGGACAATCTCCATATCCAGATCCTGCTCGGCCTCTTCTGTGCGCAGACGCAGGCAAGTGGCACGCAAGCTATTCGGGATGTCGCGCAGTTCGTCATCCCCCAAACTCATGAGGGCCCAAAGCGCAACCGGACGCTTCTGCTCGTCACGCAGGTGCCATTCATTAGGCAGAGTTCGCACAATGGCATCGACTTTAGCCAGCAAGGTACTCGGATATGCTGGTTCGACCACAGAGGGACGTTGTCGTTGTAGTGCCAGATCGATCGCTGCTCTAAGTTCAGTAATTCCCTGCAGTTTCCTGGCTGCAGTGGCAATGCAAGGCACCCCCAGCCGCTGCGATAGCGCAGCCACGTCCGGCGTGGGTTTTACTTCATCAATCATGTTGATGGCCACGATCGTCGGCACGCCCAGCTCCATGATCTGGAGTAACAAGTAGAAGTTGCGCGCCAATTGGCCTGCGTCGACCACCACCACCACCAATTGCGGCTCAACGTGGCCCCCAATCCCCAGCATTGCCTCGAGTGTGATGCGCTCTTCCGGTGAGCGAGCGCTCAGCGAGTACGCGCCGGGCAAATCGACCAGTTCCGCCTTGCTCTTCGGTGCGGACCCGAGGTGCACGGGGATCAGCGCTGCCCGTCGTTCCACGGTAATTCCCGGATAGTTGCCGACGCGCGCCGATTCGCCGCTCAGCGCATTGAACAACGTGGTCTTGCCCGTATTCGGATTGCCCGCCAGCAAAACCACGGGCAAGGCCGATGGCTGCGTGCGCGGCACTGTCGCGACACTCGGCCCATCAACGATCATCTTGCTCTAGCTCCGGTTCAGTTTGGCGAGGTTGACGGTGACGTTGACAGTGGCAGCCTCTTCTTTGCGAATCGAAAGGCTAGCGCCTCGTACTAGCAACTCAATCGGGTCACCCAGCGGCGCAACGCTCTTCACCGTAACGGGGGTGCCCGGCAACAGACCCATCTCGAGCAGGCGGCGACGAAACGCGCCGCGTCCGCCAATACCTTCGATGGTCAATAATTCACCCAGTCGTGCTTCAGCCAATGTCATGAAGGGTAGTTAGACCGATATATGGTTCACTAGATAAAGAAAGTCAATTTCAACAAGAAAGAATTGTTGGGTTTCGTCGCCCCACTAGGCAGGCCATGTACTCTAACCGATGCCTTACGAGGATCTCGGTCACGAGCAGACACTGAACGGCCCGCTTGGGCGTTATCTTGATGTATGCGCGGCACTGAATCGCAATCCGGGGCGGGGTCACGTTCGAATTGGGGGTAACGGCCTTCAAACGGGTAGTTGCGTACCCTGAGTTGCGCGGTGCTCAAGCAGG
>CAZCNI010000080.1:0-7417 GCA_964499765.1 uncultured Polyangiaceae bacterium | reverse complement strand
TCGATCATGGCGCCAAACGCGTGTTCCGCAAAGTCCTCGATATCCGCGTCAATGGGCCTGAGCGACGCTGGTCGGCGGCTGGCGGGCACCGGACTAATTCTGGCTTCCTCGGTCAGCTCAATTTCGTCGTCGATCACGATTCCGTCGTCGTCGGGAATCAGCGACACTGATTTCACGTCGATGAACAAGCGGACCCGCTCGATCAGGGCACTAAAACTGACCGGTTTTCGGATGTAGTCTTGCGCGCGGGTGGCTAAACGCCGATGCTGCTCAAAGGTTTGATCCGTCGATTCTGAACTCATGATGATGAGCGGAATGTCCTTCAGATCGGCGTCACGCTTGATTCTATTGCAAACCGAGTAGCCACTCATCCGTGGCAACTCGATCGTGAGCAAAATCAAATCCGGCCTGTTTGCCGACGCAGCTTGAAGGCCACTGTTAACATCGTCAACAACCGTGATCTCACAACCGAGCGAGCGAAACTCGCTCTCGAGCTCACTGGCAAACTGAGTGTCACTTTCAAACGCTAGGACGCGTATGGGCATTCGAAAATCCGTTCACGACAGGATTAAGGGGTTCCCTGTTACGATATCGGACCACGTGGATTCTGGTCAAACTCACACGCTTGAATCGAAACCCATTTTGAGCGGCCCATCGGCGGAACTGACGCGACCGGATGGGAAGAGTCCGGCACCGTCTAATAGAGTTGTGGGGAGAAACGGGTCGCAGGGGTGTGACTTCGGTTCGCGTCCCCACCAGCGGGATGGGCGTTTTGGTTCCCTATCAGCGGTGCCGGTTTAGATTCCATAGAGCCCCTAATTGCAAACCGTTAGCCCCATCGCTGGTTACTCAATCCGAATCAGCCCGTGAGCCGCGACACAATCGCGTGCAGGTGGCGGCCGCTGGCTGGACCCTGACGGCGGTAGGAAAAGAATCGAGTCGCATCTGAGAAGGTACATCCGCCGACATCGTCGACATTTCCGGGCGCCACCCCCGCGATTCGCAATTGCTCACGCACGCATTCAACCAAAGCCACGTGTGGCAGCGGACCAAGGTGGCGATGAACCACCGAGCAACGAGGCGTTACGTTGGCAATTGTCTGCGCCACGTCTTCAGAGACTTCGAACGCCGAGCATCTGATGTGCGGACCAATCGCCACCAGCAATTGGTCTGGTTTTGAACCCATCTCCGATAGCCGCTCGATGGTGCGCAACACGATACCGGCAACGACACCGCGCCAGCCCGCGTGAATAGCAGCAACACTGCCCCGATTCGGATCGCCAACCAGAAGAGGTACGCAATCGGCAGTTCGAACGCAACAAGCGGTATGTGAACGAGCACTAATCAAACCATCCGCTGGCGAAGCGCCAATGATCTGGGGTGTGGTCTCGGCAAGAATCTCGAGGACGTTCGCGCCGTGAACCTGCTGAGCGCAATACAGGCATTTGCTTTCGAGCCCCAACCACGCCGAAGCTCGCGCCGTATTTTCGATAACGTTGTCACTCGCGTCACCCACCGATGTCGAGAAGTTTAGTGAAGCATACGAGCCACTGGAGACACCGCCCAAGCGCGTAAAAAAGCCGTGCCGAAAGCCGGCGGCAGTCAGCAGGCGACTCGTCAATGGGCAAAGATCGTCGTGCACAGTGTCATCCTACGCCAGTTATCCACAAACGGCATATCCCGGCCGAGCCAACGGTGAGCTGACATCTGATCCAACGGCAACAAGGTTTTGGCATCGGTGGTCGATTTGGGCCGCGTGGTAGGTCGTGAGAGAGGGAGGTTGTTTTTGCGTTGTGGGCGTCGCTACTCGGTATGTTCGATGGTAATACGTTTGGTGAATGCGCCCGCAGGATCCATTCATTGGCCGCGAGATCCTAGGAGGTCAGTTCCACATCATTCAGCGGATTGGGACTGGCGGCATGGGAAGCGTCTACAAGGCAGCTCAGCCGGCGATGGACCGGATGGTTGCAATCAAGATCCTGCATCCCAAACTCATCAACCGCAAAGACCTCACCTCACGCTTTCGGCGTGAAGCGCGCGCGATGAGCCAATTGTCTCACCCCAATACGGTGAAGGTCTTCATGTATGGTGAGCTTGAAGATGGCTCACTCTACATCGTTATGGAACTGCTCGAGGGCCGCAACCTGAACCAAGCAGTGCGTCGCGACGGTCCGATACCAGTAGCGCGGGCGATCCCAATCCTTATCCAGGTGTGTGCCGCGCTGCAAGAAGCCCATGCGCTCGGTATCGTGCATAGAGACTTGAAGCCCGAGAACATATTCTTGTGCAACCAAGGTGGGCTGCAGGACTTTGCCAAAGTCCTGGACTTTGGCTTGGCAAAAGTAACTGAGCAACAACTGCGTCCGGGGTCAGTGATATTGACTCAGGAAGGTATGGTCTTTGGAACGCCCGAATTCATGTCTCCCGAACAAGCTCAGGGTCGAGAGCTGGACGCGCGCAGCGACATTTACTCGTTGGCGATCATTCTCTACGAAGCCTTGACGGGTAGGTTGCCGTTCAACGCGCAAACACCCATGGAATACATTCAGAAGCACGTGCTTGAACAACCGATTCCGCTTTTGGAGCGAGTGCCAGACGGTGCTTTTCCGAGTGGTCTCCAGGCAGTCGTGTCGAAGGCACTGGCGAAAAAACCGGAAGACCGCTGGCAGTCAGCAACTGAATTTGCCGCGGCTCTGCACAGCGTGCTGGTGGGCACCACCGCCGAAGCCGCTAGTGCCGGCGCCATGTCGTTGCTGCCGCCGACACCGGCGCCGCCTCAGGTCGCCGGAACTTTACCACAGCCGGGCGCCCTAGCGTCCGAGCACGCGAGGTACAGCATCGTTGAGCTATTGGCTGTCGCGCTGAGTTTCTTGGCAATGGGAGTTGCGCTTGCCTTGTTGGCTCTGAGATGGCTGCCTCGCTAGACAATGATCCCGGTGCTGAGACTGCCGCCAGCAGCAAGCCGGGCCGAGGCAAACGTCGCAGGTGGCTGTGGGCCACATTCGTGGTCGTCCTGATTGCGGCAATGCTCGGTAGCCTGCTGGCCGCGGCAGGTATTTGGTTTTGTATCAAGAAATACGAGGCAGGGCTGCCGAGTGCAGAGATGCTGCGCAGCAGTTATCGTCCAGCACAGGTCACCCGCGTGTTGGCGCGAGACGGCACGGTCCTCGCGCAGGTGTTCACTGAGCGCAGAACGGTGATTCCCTTTGCATGGATTCCGGCTCAGACCAAGTTGTGCTTCCTGGCAGCCGAAGACGCTCGCTTCTACGAACATGAGGGGCTCAACTACATCGGAATGCTGCGAGCCATCGTGAAGAACCTGCGCGCCCGGCACACGGTGCAAGGGGGAAGCACGATCACTCAGCAGGTCGTCAAGAACCTTTGGCTGTCACCCGATCGCACCTTCGCGCGCAAGATCCGTGAGACAATCTTAGCGCGACGGCTGGAGCAGTCGCTCAGTAAAGACGAGATTCTCGGCCTTTATCTCAATCATATCTATCTGGGACATGGGCGTTACGGCGTTGAAGAAGCCGCGCGCTACTACTTCGGTAAACATGCGTCCGAGCTCGATCTTTCGGAATCAGCGGCACTTGCAGGGCTGGTTGCCGCGCCTGAACGTATCTCGCCCCGCCGCGACATGAATCGCGCACTGGAACGACGACGATTCGTGTTGCAGCAAATGCAATTGAAGGGTTTCGCAAGTACCGAACTAGTGAAAGAGGCTGCGCGCGAACCAATACGCCTTGCACCTGCGGCTGAAGAAGAGTCAGACCTGGCTCCAGAGGCCGTTGCTTGGGCTCTGCATTTGCTCGAATCAGCCGAAGGTGAAGCCGCCAATCGGGGCGGTTACACCATCCACACGACGATTGACCCGAAACTGCAGGCGGCTGCCCGACGCGTCGTGCGAGAGAACCTGGATGAGTACGCCAAGCGGCAACACCGCGAGCCACCGTACTTGGCCAAGCACAAGCGTTCGACTTGGGGTCCGCCTGCCAGTGGGCACCCCAAGCGATTTCACATCTACGTCGGACGGGTGCAGGCCGTAGATGACAACGCGGGGACGCTGACCGTATCCGTGGGTGACATCACGGGTACCTTGAAGTTGGCACTCGAAGACCGGTTCAACCCGAAGCGATTATCGGCGAGTCATTTCGCTGAAGTGGGGGCGCTGCTGCGTGTACAAGTCACGGGCGATCCTGACTTGGAGCGCCCGGAACTTCGCCTGGACCTGGGTCCACAATCTGCGCTCGTGGCGATTGACGTGCGTACGCGGCAGATTCTGGCACTGGTCGGCAGTTACGAGGCGATCAGCGGCGGACTCGATCGCGCAACGCACGCCCGCAGGCAACCAGGCTCGGCATTCAAAGCGTTCGTCTACTCTTACGCTATTCACTCACGCAAGTTTACGGCCGCAAGCGTCCTTGAAGTTCCACCAGACCCCAAGCACGGCTTCGATCAACCGCGCCACTTGCGCCTGCGTGAGGCGCTCGCCAAGAGCGACAACTACGCGGCAGAGAAACTTTTCGAGGCAATTGGCCCAAGCGGCGTCGTCGAGTGGGCGCGTGCTGCTGGTATTGAATCACCGTTGGCACCGACGCCATCACTGGCGCTTGGCGCCTATGAAGTGACACCCCTCGAGCTAACTAATGCGTACGCGACGTTCGCAAGTGGTGGCACCTTTGCGCCGCCCGTCATCGTGTCCACCATTGATGGCCCCGGAGCAACAAAGATTGCGTTGCCCGAATCTGGGGCCTCGCGTCAGGTCATGACCAACGCGGAGGCCTTCATTACCACGCATTTGCTCAAGAGCGTGATCGAGTCTGGTACGGCACAACGAGCACGCCGACTCGGGCGTCCATTGGCTGGAAAGACAGGAACCACCAACGCTTCCCGCGACGCTTGGTTCGTCGGTTACTCCCCCGAGATCGTTAGCGGGGTTTGGGTCGGGTTCGACGATGGTTTGACGCTGGGGAGCACTGAAGCAGGTGCCACGGCGGCGCTGCCCGGTTGGATTGAGTTCATGAAGGTGGCTCAAGAAAACCGTCCAATTGTGGATTTCCCACGGCCAAACGACATTGAACTGGCAAAGATCGATCCAGAATCCGGGTTGCTCGCCTACGAGGACCAACCCAACGCATTCGATGAGGTCTTTCTGTCCGGCACTCCACCTACTGAGCGCGCCGAACCAGATGCAGGAACGCCCACAATCGACGTAGAGACTGCCAAACCTGCGGCGAGCGCCGCAGTCTCCGCTCAGGTGGTTGAAGAAGTTGCCCCTCCGAGCGAGCACGCAGCAACAGTCCCGTAGGATGTTACCGTATTCCGCTGCTGCTGCCTCTGCCTCTGCTTTTGCCTCTCTGCCCCTACCGCCAACCAATTGCGCGACGCGAAATTTCGTGTAGTAGATTTCGGACGCTATGAAAGAAGCTTCACTGAGAATACTGTGTGCTGTGATCTTGGGCTCGGTCGCACTCTGTTGCTCAAAAGAGTCTTCGACGACCGAAGCCACCCAACAACCCGAGGCCGCCAACTCCACAAAGAAACAAGACAAGTTGGCTCAAGCGTTGGCAAGCGCGATCGAGCCGAGCAAGGCTGGCAAGGTGCCGAGCAACACCAGTGATTCGGCTCCGCCGGCGGATGGCGTGTTGGAACCCAGCAAAGCCGACGCGATCGCGCCTGCACACTCGGCACCAAAGGTCAGCTTGGGATCACCGGGCACGGAGCCGCGCTTGAAGTTGGCGCACCGCCCGTTTGCGGCACCGGTGCGCAGCCAATTGCAGATCGCGGTGGACGTGGGGAATGGGCAGGGACTCCCCCCGGTGGACTTCAAACTCGAAATCAGACCTGCTGGCGGCGTTGCAGCCGACACGCAGATTCAGAACGTGACTGTCCGCGTCCTATCGGCTGATATTTCAGTACCCAACGTTCCAGAAGAGTTCAAGGCCCAGCTTCGCCAATTGAAGGGGTCAAAGTTCTCTTTGAAAATCGCCGGCAGCGGGGGTGGTTTCGACTGCACGCAAGATGCCAGTAGCAACAAAAACGAGGGGTTAGGTCAACTCTTGGAAATGGTTGGTCAGGGCATTCTCGATGCTGCTGTCGCGATGCCTAACGAGGGTGTCGGCAATGGCGCATACTGGATGGCCACTTCAAGACAACGAATGTTTGGGATGGACTGGATCACCTACGACATGGTCAAGGTGGTCGAGTTGACGACAACGGACGCAAAATTGGAAATCAGTACGCGGCGCTACGCAGTGGGTCGTGAATTAGCTGCCCCGGCTCAAGCTGAATTGACGGCCAAATTGACGATTCGCGAAGCCATGGCCACTGGAAGTGCACAAGCCACAGCCTCGATCTCGGGCAACCTGCTGTCGAGCTATGAGCGATCGAATTCAGTGCGCATACTGATGGATGGGGCGGACGATCGCGGACAGCGCGTTTTGCAGGCAGGCGGACAGGCGAAGTTCGGGATTGCGCGCTGAACGTCGAGTTTCCTGCGGCCGTTGTCGCGTGAATATAGGCATTGCCCTAGTAGCGCGACTCCACAGGTGCGATCCCGCCCGAATTGCACAAACGCGTGATCGTTTTTCGACGCTATTTCAATAGTTGGCCCGCGGCGAAAGACTTCTCCCACCTCCCGATAAATCACCCTGCGCAGCGTCGGTTCTCTGCGCTCTGACGTAAAAGTCTCAGATATCGGTCAACAAATCGCCCTGCGCAGGGTTGGGTTCTTGCGGACCGGTGTATTATGCAGCAGACGCATCTTGGATGCGAGTCGTCGATTCACTGCAAAACCGCTGCGCATTTGGCGTAGACTGGTGTCGGGAGTCGTCCTGGCAGTCTTCGAAGCTACACCAGGGCGACATCGAGAAAGGAGTACGTATGACACTAGTGGTCAAATACGTCAGCACGTTGCTCCTAGGGTTAGGGGTGACACTGTCATGCAAGAACAGTGAAGAGTGCGAGCGACGCCGCATGGACGTAGCTCGGACGTGGGCTCGCGTAAAAGACGGCGCGACACGAATACGCAATCGCGATGATGGGACCGTCAAATCGGAAGTTTATCAGAAAAAATGGTCACGAATTGAGAACCAGGCAGAACTGGTCTCGAGCTCTTTCGAGACCGAGCAAATTACGTGGAACGGGGCAGCCAAGGGACAGAAGCAGTTGAAAGAGGACGTCTCGGATCTCGTGGGTAGCAACGAGCCCTCAAACCAAAACTTCGTTCAACTATTGGATGAAGCAAACCGCAAGGTCGCGGAGTTCGAAAAGACGTGCCGCTAGGTCGCAGACAGCGCCTGAAACCGGTGCTTACCTTACATGCTCGTGGGTATCGAGTCACAGCTGTCTGGGCCGGGTCCCAGACAGCCGTGACGATTGCCCCCGGTTCCGTCACGGGCGCGCAATTGGCCAGCGG
>CAZCNI010000079.1:0-7475 GCA_964499765.1 uncultured Polyangiaceae bacterium | reverse complement strand
AAACTTTTTGCGGGCGGAGCGCTCGTTGTCCAGTTCATGGACGAGCGAGATTGCAACAAGCAGGAGTCCTTGCTGCGAGGAAGCACCAAGCGAAGAGGCGGGGATTTGCCTAAGGCGTGCGTCGACGCTGGCTGCCAGACGATGCAGTTCTTGTTCTGAAGCTTGTGCTCGAACACGGTAGGTTTGGCCGCCGATTCTGATCGCTACGGGGCCCGGGCTCATCGGCTGAATGTACCACTCCTTGGCGGGTATGGAAATGGTAAAAGTGAGCACATGTGTTCAGGAATGGTACGTAGGCCGTGTGGCCTGTAACGACGAGTGCCATCTGACTTGCCTGTTTGGGGCGCACGTCAGGCCCCGGCGGGCGGCTCTGCCAAGCTGAGCTCGTCGAGGGTCTGCAATCGTGGCAGTCTTCGCACCGTGGCAGTTCTCGATTTTCTCGAAGCGCAAATTCAGGCTCTGAGGGCGAGCGGGTCGTATCGGAACCCGGATGATGGAAACGACCGACTACGAGTAATGGAGAACGCGCGAGCGCTGGGTGCGGAGTTCATTGATGCGAGTTCGAACAACTACCTCAACCGCTCAGACTACTTCCCAGATGTTTCACGTGAAACTCAACTCAGCGTTCCGCCAGGACAGCTTGCACGCCTCGGAGCCGGCGCTTCCCGACTCATCCATGGCACTCGTCCCGAACACTCGGAGCTCGAAGCGGCCCTATCAAAATGGGTCGGCCTAGAAAGGGCTCTGCTCTTTTCTTCTGGCTACGCAGCAAATGTTGGGGTGATTTCGGCCCTCGTTCGACCTGACGATCTTATTATTTCTGACGAGCTCAATCATGCTTCGATTATTGATGGCTGCCGCCTCGCCCGCGCCCAGATCCACATCACCGCTCATTGCGACTCGTCCGCCATCGAGGCCGCGCTGTTGGCCAACGCTGCAACCCACCGTTGCTGGGTCGTTACTGAAAGCTACTTCAGCATGGATGGGGACTCCCCTGACCTTCATGCGATTCGACATCTATGCAACAACTATGGAGCCGTCATGATTGTGGACGAAGCACACGCGTTGGGCGTTTTCGGACCCCAAGGCTCCGGTCTGTGCTCTGCCAGCCATGTGAACGCGGACGTGTTGATCGGCACCTTTGGCAAGGCTTTGGGGGCCCAGGGCGCCTTCGTAGCCTCATCGAGAGTAGCTACGAACTGGCTGTGGAACCGCGCCCGGAGCTTCGTCTACTCCACGGCCATGTCTCCACTGTTGGCCACTTCTATTGAAGCGAACGTGCGAGCAATTAGAGCTGACGACGAAGCACGGACGCGTCTCGGTCGCATGGCTTTTTGGTTCCGGTCCAAACTCGACGCGAATCAGATACCAGTGACTGCTCACTCACACGGCCCTATCATTCCGATCCTCTACCCCAACCCCACTCGAGCTATCAAGGCTGCTGCTAGCCTGGGACAACTAGGAATTCTCACACAGGCAATTCGGCCACCAACCGTTCCCGAGAACTCATCCCGAATCCGACTGACACTTCACGCAGGACTAAATCAATCTCAACTTGAACGTCTCGTTGATTCAGTTATCCAAACATGCACACAATAGTCGTACTAGGGACAGGAACCGGAGTCGGAAAAACCTATGCAAGCAAGGTCATAATAGACCTACTGGTCGGTCATTTTACCGGAACAGTTGTGGGTCTCAAGCCTGTTGAGTCCGGCGTGTTGGACACGGACCAATCGGATGCGAGCATCCTAGCGACTCACAGCCGGCCAATACAAACCCCACAGCACGCTTTCGCCCTGAGCGCGCCCCTCTCACCCCACCTGGCTGCTGCTCTTGAAGGCCGAGAAATATCCGTGGACGCTATCGTAAACTGGTTGCGTGGCCGCACGTCGAGCTACCGCTCATCAGGAACGAGCATTGACTGGTTGCTGGTCGAGACGGCAGGTGGCGCCTTCTCGCCTCTTAACCCGATAGAGACCAATGCAACATTAGCCGAGGCATTGGACCCGTCCCTATGCGTGCTTGTTGCTCCGGACCGGCTAGGAGTCTTGCACGACCTGAGCGCAACCCTGATCGCCCTTGAAAACGTCACACGCAGGCCCGATCTCATTGTGCTTGACACCCCAGACCTACCCGATTCATCAACCGGCACCAATCGTAAGGAAATTGAGCGCCTAAAAATCGCCGAAATAGCCGGCGTGGTGGGTCGCAACTCCGGATTTAATCACACCGACGAATCTCGGTTTCTCGAACATCTACGCGTCCGCGTCTCCCCCGTTCAGTCTAGCAAGTGACCAAAATCGCCGTCGGTGGCACTTCCAAATAACCACTACCCCAAAAAGCTTCCATAACGTTGATTCACGAACCCCCTGCGTCTCAGAGAGAATCAAGCAAACGTCCGCCCTTTAGCATTGCCCTGCGCGCCCGCATTCGCCCTGCAAAAGTGGTGTCATGACTAACAGCGATAACCACCGACTGTGCATTCCGCTCCTCTTCGAGCACACGTTCGAGCAAAGCAATCCCATCAACGTCTAGACCGGAAAACGGCTCGTCAAGCAGCAGCACTTGCGGGCGGTGCACCAGAGCTCGACACAAGGCCACTCGCTGCCGTTGCCCGCGTGAAAGGGAACCCACTCGCCTATCCTCCAGCGCCGAAGCACCGAATCGTTCCGCCACTTCACTCCAAGAGCCGCGACCGTACAAGGATATAGACAATTCCACATTCTCGCGCGCAGTTAGGTCACGGTAGCAAAGAGATTCGTGTCCGACCCAACCAAACCGTTCGCGAAGTTGAACCGGACTCTTGCCCATTGGCGAGCACGAGACAAAGCCATAGGAAGGTCGAATGAGTCCACCCAGGATGCCTAACAGCGTACTCTTCCCAGCGCCGTTTGCCCCTTCCAACACGGTGAACGTCCCGTGGTCGAATACGGCACAAACCCCGCGCAAGACTGTGGTGGTGCCATATCGATGTACGACGTTCTGCACCACCACCTGATCAATCCACACCACGGCCAAATGGGTACCACGGCTGTCGGAAAAAGTCGGATGAATAGAAACCCTCTTGGCCGGTTCCCAGTCCGGTACTAACACCAAAGCAGGACCGCGCTGAATGCGGACGGCTTGCGCAAAAATGCTACGATGCAGCGGATGTCGTCAACGGCTGCCCTCCTATCCCCTGAAGGATTCGAGCACCTGGTAGCGTTGCGAGCCGCGCTGGAAGGTGCCCTCGAAGGCAAACCTGCCGTTGTCGAACTCGCGTTAGTTGCATTGCTTGCACGCGGGCACATCCTTATCGAGGACGTGCCCGGTGTTGGAAAGACGACGTTAGCACGCGCCTTGGCGAAAACGATAGCAGGTGATGTTCGCCGCGTTCAGTGCACCAGCGATCTACTGCCGGGTGACGTCTTGGGAGTTTCCATCTTCGATCATCGCAAGAATGACTTCTCCTTCAGACCTGGTCCGATCTTCACAAACGTGCTTCTTGCCGACGAGATCAATCGCGCAACACCCCGAACGCAGTCTGCTTTGCTCGAAGCGATGAGTGACCGCCAGGTATCGGTTGACGGACGCACTCTGCCTCTCCCCGATCCATTTCTGGTCGTTGCAACACAGAACCCGCGAGATTCGGCAGGAACCTTTCCCCTACCCGAGTCCCAGCTCGATCGATTCATGTTGCGGCTGTCGATCGGTTACCCCGCTGCTTCTGTCGAGACCAGACTGATGCTGAACCCGCAGACGGATCATGTCTTGAATGTTCGGGTCGTGCTCGACGCTGCAACGCTTGCTCAATTGCAGCGCTGTGTGGATCGGGTTGCGATCGACGGTGCCCTTGGCGCCTACTTGCAGGCTCTGATAGCGGCCACGCGAAGCAGTCCAGCCTTATCGCTGGGGGCTTCCACCCGAGCAGGCATGAACCTAGCGCACGCGGCCCGTGCTCGCGCACTCGTCAATGGTCGTAACTACTGCGTCGCGGATGATATTCACGATTTGGCTGTGCCGCTCCTGGCGCACCGCGTTCGTCTGGTGGCTCAAGCCGACGGCTTCAGCGTCAGTAGCGATGAAGCGGAAGCCACCATGCGAGAAATCGTCGCGCGCATTCCCGTTCCCCTCTAATCTGCTGGTTAGTGGAACTCATCCGTTTACGCCAGAATTGCCGCGGAATGACAACATGACGCCCGCAAGATCACCCGGTGACCCCCACCCACACAGTCTCGGAAAACCCTGGTTACGATGGTTCGAGAACTGGCGACCTCCGCGAAAGCTGCGGATTACGCGAGAAGGAAAGTACTTCCTAGGCATTACTTTCGGCGTGGGCATTGCCGCAATAAACACGGCCAACAACCTACTCTACCTCTTGTTGGGACTGTTGCTTTCACTCATTGTCATCTCATCCATCATGAGCGAGTCAACGCTCCGCGGGCTGCAAGTCACCAGGCGTTTGCCTCGTCGCGCTCAAGTAGGTCGATCACACCAAGTCGAAATTGAAGTTCACAACTCCAAACGGCGAGTGTCGTCATACGCCATTGAAATCGAGGATGTTCGATTCGGACAACCGGCAGACAAGCGCTGCTTCTTTCTGAAAATCAGCCCTCAATCGACGCAAATTGCTGCGTACAGAAGGACGCCTGCTCGGCGTGGCATCACTCAACACCGTGGTTTTCGAGTAGCCACTCGATTTCCCTTCGGATTCTTCGAGAAGTCACTTGAGATAGATCTGGCAGGCCCACTGCTCGTGTATCCAGCAGTGGATCCGATGGTCATTCAGGAAGAGGGGCCGAGCGGCACCACCAGCGGGGAACGGGTACATGCTCGAGGTCACGGCGACGAAATCATGGGACTACGACCCATGCGCGACGGCGACGACCCTCGAGATATTTACTGGAGACGCAGTACCCAGCCGGATCAAAGACTGCTGCGAATTCGCGCCCAAGAGACCAATTCCGACGTCAATCTCATGGTTGACAACATAGTTGACGCGACTTTCCTCGCCGACCAATGGTTGGAGAGGTTCGAGCGCCAAATTCGAGACGTTGCTTCAAGCGCCGTGGCCCACCTGCTCCGAGGAGACACGGTGAGGATTCGCTCGGCTACGGGTGAATCAGTTCTTTCTACTCCCGCTTCGGGGGCGGACGGCGCGCTAACATTTCTGGCGCTCCTGGACTCGACTTCGGCAGACGCAGCTCCTGCCCACAAGCGGCACCAATCGACCGATTCGACCAAGGACGAAACAACTGGCGCCGTCGGTCCAGCACCGATTTCGGCTCCTCCCTCGACGCTTGCGAGGCCCGCATGAGATTCGGCATTGTTCACCGCATCTTCCTGGATTCCCTAGCGACGGTGGGCATCATCGCACTCATGTCCACAGGCGAGCTGAATCGCCCCACGCTACTCGGACTGTTGATAGCTCTCGCCTTCGCAATACTTGCGCCAGCCTCAGCTCGAGAATCGAAGCCCGTTCAAGTCATTGGCGGATGGTTGCCGGTGTGCTTTCTGTTCGTACAGCTGTACCGCCTCACCACATCCGTGAGCGTCGTCACCCTTGCCGTAGAATTTGCCGCGTTGCTTCAAGTGATCCGACTTGCAACGCGGCGAGGCGCCGCCCATGACCAACAGATTATTCTCCTGGCGCTGTTGCACCTTGTAGCGGCAACCGTCCTTGGCGCAGGTCTCGCCTATGCGGCGTGCTTCGTCGGTTTCATGTTTCTTGCGCCCGTTACCCTTCTGCTCAGCCACCTCAGGCGAGAGGTGGAAGGAAACTACCGACAGGGGGCAAAAGACAGGGCAGGGCTACCCGTTGACGTACCACGCATATTGCGTAGTCGGCGTGTCGTTGGTCCCGCATATCTCGCATTTGTAGTTTCCCTTTCTGCGCCGATGTTCGTCTTCACTGGCCTGCTCTTCGCGACCTTCCCCCGTGTCGGACTCTCACTCTTGTTACTTCAGCCGCCTCGCAAGACCAGGATGGTGGGTTTCTCGGATCACATAGACTTGGGAGTTGTAGGTCGTCTACAAACGGACCCCAGCATCGCGCTGAGACTGACCTACGCGGACATGCCCAAAGCCCCGCCTGAGCGCCTCGCCGTCTATCTTCGAGGCGCTACGCTCGATCGCTACGACGGGCAGGCATGGACCAAAGAGCAACCGCTGCTTCGGCAAGCAGAACATGAACGCACCGTGTACCCGGTCCGACGCTGGCCCAACCGCGGCATCGATCGCTCGGTTACCGTCGAACTGAACCCGATCGACCCGCCCATTGTATTCCTACCAGCGGATGTTACGGCCCTCCAGATCCTGCCTCAAATGCGGGGCGAAGCGGAAGATACGGTTACGCTGTTTCGTAGCGCAGAAGACGAGTTTCATTATGCGGCCGAACCCTCGTCGGGGCTACGTTACCGAGTGTTCTTCGCATCGAATGAGCCACTTTGCGTGCCCGCTCTTCCGTCTGCGGAACGATCGAAGTATCTCACTCTACCGTCAACAATATCAGGTCGCGTGAGCAAGCTGGCCCGTGACTGGGCCGGACAAGAAACGAATCCATCTCTGCAGGCTCAGTCAATTGAACGCAACCTCAAGCAGCAATACCGCTACGACCTCGATTCCCCTTCTGGTGCTACCAAGAACCCAATTGAGGACTTCCTGTTTTCTTCGAAGCGTGGTCACTGTGAGTACTACGCTACGGCAATGGCCGTCATGTTGCGCACTTTAGGCATACCTTCACGCGACGTTACCGGCTTTGCCGCCGCCACGTACAACCGGTTTGGGCACTTCTATGTGGTGAGGCAAAGTGACGCACACTCGTGGGTAGAGGCCTGGTTTGAAGGTGTCGGGTGGCAGCGATTCGACCCTACGCCATCGCAAGCTAACGCAGCAAAAGGCGACTACAGTACAGCTGTCGGAGTCGTGCGCGACCTAATCGAAGCCGCCGCTCAACGTTGGTCGCGGCATGTCGAGGCGTATGACATGCAGCAGCAAATGTTGCTTGTGAACAACCTGCGCTCTCACGTACGTCGCTGGGGGGGCGGTTCCAAAGTAGATCCCTGGCTCGTTGCTCGAACGACGCTTGCGTCTTTGCTGAGCGCTTTGGCTGCACTTCGGCTGTGGCAACTGTGGAGGCGGCGTCGCCGAACATCATGGAGGGAATCCGGTGAGCAAGCCAAACTCAGTCCGCCCGCCAAAGTAGCCATACGACTCTATCAAGACCTTGAGTTGATCATGTCTGAGTTTGGAGTTGGGCGACCCCTTGGCACCCCACCAACGGCTTGGGCGCTTACCTTGTTGGCCCAGGGTCATCCGATAGCTGGGCGTCTCGTGACCATGACACAGATATATGTCGAGGCCAGATTCGGTAGTCGCAATCTATCGGAATCTGATATTGAAGAGTTCGAGCAAGGTGTCCAACTGCTGCGACAGATGCGTCCCCGAAAACGGGCCGCCTAAACGCATCAAGTTCGCCGACACCGTCGAATACGTCC
>CAZCNI010000078.1:0-7562 GCA_964499765.1 uncultured Polyangiaceae bacterium | reverse complement strand
GCATGAGCATGAGGGCCATGCGATACGCCCATTTCTCGAAGGCATCGAGGTGCTTCATCCAGCCACCCTCAATATTTCAGTAAGCGAAGTCTCACCGGCTTTGGCCAAGCGCAGCCCATCGAGCAGCAACGGCACCATTCCTTGACCTTCTGCCGCTTCACGGATTGATTCAGTGGGCAGGCTCTGGTGCACGGCCTCACGCAGGGGCGCCGTCATCACCAATAGTTCGGAAATCGGGGCACGCCCAACGAAACCCTGCATCTCGCAGAGCTCGCAACCCTTGGGTTCATAAAAGGTGCAATCTGGGAGTGTGACGCCGAACTGGTGGAATCTTTCCCGGTGAATGGGCTCCGGCGCCGCCGGCGTCCGACAAGCACTACAAAGCGTGCGCACGAGCCGTTGCGAGAGGCTCCCAATCGTCCCGCTTGCCAACAAGAAAGGCTCGATCTTCATGTCGATCAGTCGCGCAAAAGGACCGGCAGCTCCATCGGCGTGAACGGTCGTTAGAATCAGATGCCCTGTCAGTGCCGCTTGCATTGCGATGTCTGCTGTCTCAGGGTCCCGAATCTCGCCGAGCATCAGGACGTTTGGGTCTTGACGCAACACGCTTCGCAGCACGCTGGCGAAAGTCATGCCCGTCTTGGCATTCATCTGGGTCTGAGTGGCGAACGGCAGCTCGAGCTCGATTGGGTCTTCGAGAGTCACGAGCGAAGTCGTTGTGCCTCGAGTTCGCGCAATGTGGTCCAGTACGGCATAAAGGGTAGTGGTCTTTCCACTGCCAACCGGGCCAGTCACGAATATTAGCCCTTGCGGCCGAGCCAGCAGCTGTTGCATGTTTTCTGTTACAAGCTCGGAGAACCCGAGCGATTCCAGTTGCGGCACGCCGCGACCGCCGCGCACTAGCCGCAGCACCACGCGCTCACCGCCCTCGGTCGGCAAGGTGGAGACTCGCGCCTCAACTATGTTCTTGCCGATTCGTGCCACTAGGCGACCGTCTTGCGGGGTCGAGCGCACGTGCAGGTCGAGTCGAGACATCACCTTGATACGATTAACCACTTGCCCAGAAAGATCGTGGCTAACCGTCGTGACTTCGTGCAGCGTCCCGTGGACACGATAGGTAACCTGAAGCCCAGCCGAGAGCGGCGAAAAGTGGATATCACTTGCGCGTACGGTCATCGCACCGCGAATCAATTCCTCCACCGCGGAGACAATATCCGGATGAGTGGGAGCAAGACAATCCTCGAGCCGTTTGCGCACCTGCTGCACTACCTTCTGCAGGTTCGCGACGTCCAATTCCCCGTGGTGCAAGTGACTGAATGATTGGCTCCTACGCATCAAGCGACGGACGCAGGAAAGACCAATGCCCACCGCCAGCGACGCGAGAACGGTCGTCGGGACCCAATGCCAAACGCCTGTCTCGAACGCAGCTCGGTAAGTTGCCAGCAATGTGGAAGCGTCGAATGTCAACCCCGGCATTGCCATCTGCGATAGGCAAAAGCCTCGCACGAATGACCCGACTGCATCAATGTGAAGTACGGCTCGAGCCCATGACCCAGCGGATTTTTGCTTGCGACAATCCCATTCGGCCCGTGGTCTTCATGCTGCCCGAATGCTTGGTTTTGTAGTGACACCGTCACAACTGCCGAATGAGGCGCGAAAATCGCCCGGCAGGCACGTGACAGAGGCTTGAGCCGTGACAAATCATACCCCATGACGACTCGCCCCGTGATTCGAATGGGAGATCCGCAGCTTCTCGAGAAATCGGCACCGGTGAAGCGATTTGGAACTCCGGAACTGAAAGATCTCATCACGGATATGACCGATACCATGCGGTCCTTGAATGGCGCGGGCCTCGCCGCGCCGCAGATCGGTGTATCTCTGCGCGTCGTCATATTCGGTGTCGATGAAAATCCGCGCTATCCCGACGCTGAAGAAGTCCCGTTCACGGTACTGATCAATCCAACGCTGACTCCCATCGGTTCGGAGATGGAAGATGACTGGGAAGGGTGTTTGTCCGTGCCTGGGTTGCGTGGGTTGGTCCCGCGCTACGTTCACTTGCGTTACCAGGGATTCGATGCTGATGGGAACGCGATTGACCGCACCGTTGAAGGGTTTCATGCCAGAGTCGTCCAGCACGAGGTTGATCACCTGGAGGGCATCCTCTACCCGCAGAGAATTCAAGACATGCGGCAGTTTGGTTTCGTTGAGGAACTCGACGAGTTATTCGAGGAAGAAGACGACGAGGATGAAGACGACGAAGATGGGGCAGACGACGAAGTAGAATCGGGTGGAACTAGCCAGCCATAACGCGGAACGTGTGTGTATCCAGCAAGCGGCGAGAGCGCCCAGACGCTGCACGCGTTGGCCTTACCGTCGGTACGTTGCGGCAAATCACTGAGATTTTTTCTGGTTATTGAAGAGCGCGCATCTAGGCTACGCGCTTTTGGGGGAATTATAAGTCCGCAATTTTTGCTCGAATTGACCGTTAGTGTCTCCAATGCGCGCCAAGAGCACGGTTATCGAGCGACAACCAGTGACGAGTCTCGAGTGTTTCTCATCTTTGACTTGCCGACCGCACCCGCTCGCTCTAGGTTGGCCGCGCCTTTCCAAGGTTAAGGAGAATCTATGGCCCTTGTAGCAATGCGTCAGCTGCTCGATCACGCGGCTGAGAACGGGTACGGCATCGCCGCCCTCAACGTCAACAATATGGAGCAGATCCAGGCAATCATGGAAGCTGCCCGTGAAACGGACAGCCCCGTCATCGTGCAGGCGAGCCGCGGTGCGCGTGCCTTCACGAACGACAACTTCCTGCGGCATCTGATGCTCGCAGCGGCCGAGCTGTATCCCGAGCTCCCTATCGTGATGCACCAAGATCACGGCAATTCGGCAGAGACCTGCTACTCAGCAATTCATCAGGGCTTTACCAGCGTCATGATGGATGGCTCGCTAATGCCTGACGGAAAATCTCCAGCCACATTCGAGTACAACGTTGATGTGACACGTCAAGTCGTCAAGGTTGCTCACTCACTCGGAATCACCGTTGAAGGTGAACTCGGGTGTCTTGGTGGTATCGAAGACGGTCACGGTGCCGGCCTGTCCGCAGAAGAAGCCCTCAAGCACCTGACGGATCCGGACCAGGCGGTCCAGTTCGTGAATGCCACGGGCGTTGATGCATTGGCGGTTGCCATTGGCACGAGCCACGGCGCTTACAAGTTCTCCAAGAAGCCAACTGGCGACGTGCTGGTGATGTCGCGCATCGAGGAGATTCACAAGAAGTTGCCCAACACCCACTTGGTAATGCACGGCTCTTCCAGCGTTCCGCAAGAGTTGCAGGACGTCATCAACAAGTACGGTGGCAAGATTAAGCCCACGTTTGGCGTTCCCGTTGAGCAGATTCAGCGCGGCATCAAGCACGGCGTTCGCAAGATCAACGTCGACACCGACAACCGCTTGGCGATTACCGGCGCCATACGCAAGGTGTTTGCTGAGTCGCCCGAAAAGTTCGATCCTCGCGACTACATGAAGCCGGCACGCGAAGCGATGAAGGAAGTCTGCAAAGCGCGCATGATTGCGTTCGGACAAGCGGGTCAGGCTTCGAAGATCCGCGCGAAGTCGCTCACGGAAGTTGCGAAGATGTACGCATGAGTCTGGTCACCCTCGTTGCTCGACGGCGCGAGGGTGCTCCCCTGCTTTGGGGACTACGACTTTCTCTGAACCGTCATGACCAATCGCCCCTGTTGTTGCGCACATTGTGGGTGTTCTGTAAAGAACGCACCTACGTAAGGCGCTTGCCGCTCAGGGGCGAAAGGCTTTCACTCAACGACTTGAAGGTCCTGCCCAAGTTAATCCGTACAAGGTCTCAGGCGGACATAATAGCCACTGTGTGTCTGACTGCTACGGGAAGATAGCGTTGCGTCAATGGGCTATTGCGCAACACGCTACTGGTGAGAGAACATTTTCTGCCTTGGCGATGGCAAGATCCCCCGTTGGTTGGGTTTCATGGATCATTGCTGCCGCCGATTCGTGAGAATCCGTAGTCTCCCATGCCAGTGCAATTGCTCGAATCCCTGATCCCAAACACCCGATGCTGCGTATACCTTCGCATCGATCGGGCGCAGACCATTGAGTTACATGGGTCAGGTCTTTCCGAATTGCTCGGCAACCGAACGGACGTGCCTACCGCGGCCGATTGGCAAGCGTTCCAGACAGAAATCAAGCCAGAAGACCTCAGCCGAATTCCACGGCATCCAACGACCATTGGCGACGCTATCGACGCTGACTGGGATATCTACCAATTGAGACTCAAGGATGCGGCGGACCGTTGGGCTACGTTGCGGTTCCATGACGTGGAAATTGGTATCGCCGCCGGGGGAGACCGGGTCCGACTTGGGGTTGCCATCCGGCTTGAGCGCGCTGCAGAATTTACCCATAAATACCTGAATCTGGACCAAGGCTGGCGCTCACTTGCCCTTCGGCTACCTGTGCTCATGGCGCAGTTGGATGCCTCAGCCAACCCGGTCTACGCAAACGAGCTCGCAGAGGCATTGCTCGGACGTGGCGGGGCCTTTGGCAGTTGGCAAGTGGTGAACGTTCCTGATGGCTCGCCTCATCTCGGCAGGTTCGCACTTGACGCCTTGACGGAAGCTATCGTAACCGGGCTGGCGGTATCACACGTCACCAGACACGAGGACACCGATATCTATGCGGCCCTGCACTTCATACCTGGGGTGAAACGGTCAGGCCTCTCAACGAGCGTGCTCGTGATGGGGCATGTGTTCCAACAGGGGGTAGCCAAGGCTCAATCCGAGGTGCGCCCCGGACTCTCCGAGGTGCTGCGCGCGGCCGTTTCCGATCCTGTCATCGTTGCTGACGCCGTTACTGGTCAACTGCTCGACGCAAACCCCGCTGCAACTATTACCTACGGTTGGCCCCGGGAAAAGCTACTTCAATTGCGATGGGATGATCTGATTGCGGACGCCTGCGAATCCACGTTAACTCACCGGACTCCTTCAGAACCCGGTGTCACATTCAGTCACCATCGGCGTCGTGGGGGCGCTTCATTCCCGGTTGAGGCCAGAGAAAACGCGCTCGTGCTCAAGGGGCGCTCGATCGTGATCAGTACGATCCGCGATGTCACGGAGCGTCTTACGGCTGAACGCCAACAAAGCCAGTTGGAAGCACGACTCCAACAGGCTCAGAAGCTCGAGAGCCTCGGGGTACTCGCGGGTGGCATTGCTCATGACTTCAACAATTTGCTGTCCGGGATTCTGGGCAGTCTCGACTTGGTCAGCGCGGACCTCTCGCCACAATCCGAGTTGAGCCAGCCCCTAACGCTTGCGCGCGAATGTGCAGAGCGGGCGGCGGTACTCTGTGACCAATTGCTCGCCTATTCCGGTCGTGGTCGCTTCGTCGTTAAGCCGGTATCGCTCAACACGGTCGTCGAAGAGCTGCGTCCATTGTTGGAGATGTCGCTGGTGAGCAAACCGTGTCTGACGTTCGAGTTCGAACCAGACTTGCCGCTCATTGAAGTTGATCTCACACAAGTGCGACAGGTAGTCCTAAATCTGGTCATGAATGCAGCTGAGGCGACACGAGCTGGAAGCGGACACGTGACGGTTCGCTCTCGACTGGTCGAAGTAAGACGCGATGAGCTTTCGCAATACTTGATGGGTGATCAGCTAACGGATGGCAAGTACGTCTCGCTCGAAGTCAGTGACGATGGTTGCGGCATGGACGAGTCGACGTTGGCTCGGATCTTCGAGCCATTCTTCACGACCAAGTTCGCGGGCAGAGGTCTTGGGCTTCCCGCCTTGATGGGTATCGTACGGGGCCACCGTGGAGCTATTCAGGTAGTCAGCAATTCCGGCTGCGGCAGCCTGTTTCGAGTTCTGTTTCCGATACCTCGTCGGCGCGTTAGCGAAACATCGCACGCACCCCCAGCGCTCAATTGGCAAGGCTTTGGGTGTGTTCTTTTTGCAGACGATGAGTTGCCGGTCAGAACTGTCGGGCGCCGAATCCTGGAGCGACTCGGTTTTGACGTCATACTCGCGCACAATGGGCGTGCCGCTGTCGATGAGTTTGCACGCCGGCCAGACATCATTAGCCTCGTCATTTTGGATCTGACAATGCCCGAGATGACTGGTGAGGAAGCATTGCGCGAAATTCGCAAGATGCGTCCGGACGTACCGATCGTCTTGACGAGTGGCTACGGCGAGGAAGAAGTTCTCGAGCGGCTCGCCTATGCGAGGATTGATGCGTTTCTCAAAAAGCCTTTCAGAATGGAGGACTTTACGAGCCTCATCCAGTCCGTTCTGCAACGCCAATCAGTCAGCGGCATCAGCTTCAGGTCACCCGAGCCAACCACGCCGCGACTTAGTGTTGGCAGCCGCGCGCAAGGCGATCGTTGATCGCGACACCGATACCGTGCTCGGGTGGCATCTCGCACACGATTCGATCCAAGTGCTGGCTGTCGAGTCGTCGCAGGGCCGAGAACAGTTCGGCGGCTGCCTCCAGTAGGTTGCCGGTTGAACTGAGCACTTCGACTGCCGCATAGCCGGCGGTGGACCGCGGCTGCATCGCCAACAATCCGACTCGTTCGGATGCACCGGGCAGGCTCTCGAGGCTAAGCGGTTGCATGGGAGTTCGAGGCGCGTAGTGCGAGGTGAGCTGACCGGGACTATGCAGTTGAGCGGGCGTTCCGGGAGCAACGGCAATGGCTCCGATCACTGACTCAATATCTTCGCGCGCGGTTGCACCCGGGCGTAGCAGTGTCGGTCGTTCGTTGAGCAGCGAGAGCACGGTTGATTCAACGCCCTTTTGGCAAGCGCCGCCGTCGAGAATCAGTGGGATTTCTGCGCCAAGATCAGCCTGCACGTGAGCGGCTTGCGTTGGGCTAACCCGGCCGAAGCGATTGGCACTTGGTGCTGCAACGGGGGCGTCTAATGCCACGAGGAGCTGAAGAGCCATCGGGTGAGCAGGAACCCGCAGCGCCACTGAACCTAGTCCGGAGGTTACGATGTCAGGGACGGCAGGTATTTTGCGCAGCACGAGCGTTAACGGACCTGGCCAAAATGCTTCCGCAAGCCGTTCAGCCAGACGCGACCGCTCGGCGCTCAACGCAAACGCCTGCTCTGCCGTTGCAACGTGTACGATCAATGGATCGAAGTGAGGTCGCCGTTTCACTTCGAAAATGCGTGCCACCGCCTGTGCATTGAGTGCCACTGCGCCCAGGCCGTACACCGTTTCGGTCGGAAACGCGACGAGCTGACCGTTCTGCAGCAGATGTACGGCGTCTTCGATGCTGGTCGAAATCATTGGATCAGACGGTGTGCCAGGGAGATCGCGGACACCATGCCCTTGTCGCTCGCCTTGCCTGTCCAGGCGATGTCGTACCCCGTACCGTGGTCTACGCTAGTGCGCACAACCGACAGTCCCCAAGTCACGTTGACGGCTTCACCGAAAGCGATGAGCTTGGTAGGGATAGTTGCCTGGTCGTGATACATGGCAACCACGCCCTGATACTCCCCGGCTTGTGCCTTGCGGTACGCCGTTTCAGCGCCAAT
>CAZCNI010000077.1:0-7571 GCA_964499765.1 uncultured Polyangiaceae bacterium | reverse complement strand
AGTCGTTCTCGTGCATCCAATGGTTTGCGCTGACGCACGAGAGGGCCGACCGTCCATGAAGTCAAGTCCAAGTTCGAGAGCAGCACTGATGACGCTGCTCGGAGTTTTGGGGGCACCTGATTGGGCCTACGGTGAAACGGCCAATGCATCGCCTCCTCACGCAAAGGACTCAGGCGTCAGATTCGAATCGAGCGTCTCTGCCGAACGTGGCGCGAGTTCTGTGCTCGGCCCAGGCACCGACGAGCCTTACGACCTTCTACCCGCGCACCCCGTGCATGTCGTGCAAGTCGCGACCGATTGTCTCACGATTACGGATCCCGAGAGAGCGGAACAACGTCGGAGCTGCATGGCTGCCCTAGTTCCCCTGGTCGAACGTGGCATGCGTTTTCAGCAGTGCATCTGGGATACTAACGACGTGCACGCTCACGGGCTGTGTCCAAAAACCCGGCAACCATCGACTGTTGCACCAGTGGCCTTAGCCGTTCGACTCCAATTGATCGAGCAGGCCGAACACGTCATTGAACTGCTCAAGCTAGCCGCCCAAGGCATTGAAGACGCTCCGCTTACGCGGTCGATTCTGTCGAGTTTTTGGCAGTCGGCGGCCTCTGCCGTAATGCAAGGCCACGGTGGGTACACGCTGATTGCGCAAGGAGGAGTCAGCTTGGGCAGTTGGCAGTCGGGATACGCCTACATAGTTACGGAGGTACTCAAGGCTAGAAATCGTCGACGCAATAAGATCGGGTCCGGCGCGTATCGAACGGTGACGGGCGCTTCGGCGGGCAGTGTGAATGCCCTCGCGTTTGGTCTCGAAGGATGCTCGCGTGACTTTGCCGCACCCAGCAGCACGCTCGCCTTTCGAATTTGGATCGATCGTCTACGCCTGTTTTCCTCCGGCAACCAGCATGGCCTACTCAGTGCCTCGGGGGGTCCGAGTTCGCTTGCGATCTTCGACGATGCTCCGGTACGCGACGCCATGAATGACGCTTCGCAGTATATGGACATTGCGAGCAAGTACGTCGATTGTCATTTTGGGCTTGGCTTCGTTGCCACCCATCTCGGCAAAGCCGAAAGTCCGGTTCATGTGATGCTCAATGCGCATGGCAGCCCCGAGAATCACATAGTGTCTCCGCGCCTCACGGAGCGCTTCGCGGTGCAGGTTGACTTCAACCCTGACGCAAAAGTGCTGTCGAATCTGCTGCCTCCCGATAGTACCGGGCTTGCAGCAAAAACCGCCGTCCCAGACAAGGCCTTTTACGCTCAACTCGGCACCACCGAACATCCCACGCGCCGAGACTTGCTCCGCGGCATTCGGGCCTCCGGCGCCTTCCCCATTGCATTTCCACCGGTTGAACTCGACTACCGAACTTACGACACTTCCACCAGTGACTTCATCCACAAGACGGGCATCTTCATCGACGGTGGCGTGCTCGACAACACGCCCATCGGACTTGCGATCGAGATGAACCACTGGAATCGGACACGTCCGGCCAACCCCTGGTTCTTCGACTTGGTCGCAGACCCAAACACATACATATTCGTCAACCCAGGGCTGCGAGCCTGGAGCTATGCACGCCCAAGCAACGTTATCGTTGCGGTGCCCGATCCGGTCAAGCGCAACGCCCGGGCCACGTCACCGATTGGCACGTACGTCAATTGGTTTGAAGATCTTCTGGCCACGGGCGCGGACGCGCAACTGGTGCATACCGCTGAGCAGAACTCATTCGTGCGCCAGGAGGGGGGGGCCAATCAACTTCCGCGTCTCGTGGTTCCGCAGCGGTATCTACCGATAGCTGGGGAGCAATTGGGGCACTTTTTTGCGTTCCTGGATCGCGACCTTCGCGTTTTCGATTTCGTGGTCGGCATGGCCGACGCCCGTGTTCATCTCGGCAGCCTCGAAGGTGTCGACCGCGAAGATATCGAAAACGTGATGACAGCCCTGACGCAGGCCGGCACTGCGGATAGCACCGCCAAGAAGTTCCAATGCATGTGGGACTTTTACGATAAGGTCGTGTTGCCTGTTGGCCGCGACGCGCCGAGAGATGACAAGTTCGCTCGGCCAGCACCGTGCGCGGACGTTGACGCCCCATTCTTCAGTCTGCTCAAGGCGAGCTGGAGTCAACGAGCGTGGACGCAGGACCCGGCGGCATTCTCTGAGACCGACACTTTTGCTCATTACCTGAGTGCGCTTCGCCAAGCCAAGTATGCGTTTCGCGAGCCCCCTGAACCGTACCGTTCTTCATTGAACGCTGCCGATGCAAACCTGTTTTTACGCTACTTGGCGGAGGAAGGCTCGAACCGACTTGCGGCAAAAGAGACGGGAGCAATGTCCGTTGCCATCAACGTGGGCGGGCGCATTGCCGCAGACGCCGCAACCGTTCGACTGTTCCCGAAATATATATGGTCCATAGGCTACGCCGACCGAGGTTTTGAAATTGGGGGCAGTCTGGGAATGACCGCGCCGTCCGAGTACTTTGCACTTAGAGCCAATGTTTTTGGTCGTCTCTACCAGTTGAGAACGACCGACATTGCACTCAACGATTCCGCAAATATGATGGACACGAACTTGGGCATGGGGATGTCTGCGATTTTCTCGCCGCGCTGGTGGTTACTCACACCGGGTGTGCTGGACCTCGAACTTGGCCTTGGAGGCGTATGGGTATCGCGGTATGCACCTTGGCAAGCCAATCGCAGAAGTGTCAACAATCGTGTTGGAGGATACATGTCCATTGCAGCCGTGCTCGCTCAGCGCGTCTACTTTCTGGTCGAGTATCAACGATTTCTCGACACGTGGCTTTCCGATGCATATGTCGGCACCATCCAGGCGCAAATGCCCAACTGGCACCTGGGAGCGAGTTTCGGTCTTAGGTTCTTCTAGTCGACGTGTTTGCTGTCGAGGCGTCCAGGACGTTACCAGGCGTTCGAGCTGACGTGTCGTGGGCCAGAGTCCTCCGTAGTCGGAAGGCTTCTCACTTTAAGCGGGTCCCGTGAGAAGTTTGTTGGTCGAACTCGTATCGCAGGCGTGACGAGAGCCTCGAAGCCATGACAAATCAGCCGATTTTGGCGCTGGAATCGTTATCCGTGGGGGGAAGACGATTCCCGCTTGCCTCGAGCCCGGCTCCGTTGGATAAGAGTCGGCGCTCGAAAATCGGGTGCGGGGCGACGCTTCTGATGCCTTGCCGCCCATCGTTGCGGAGCTCGAAATGACTTCTACGGATTTGACGCTTGGGATCGACCTCGGTACTCAAAGTACCAAAGTGCTCGTCTATGATGCTGACGAACGCAAGACACTTTCCGTGACCCAGGCTCCGCATGACATCGTGCAGAAATCTGACGGAACTAGTGAGCAGGAAACACGGTTCTGGATCGAGGCCCTCGAGAGTTGCCTGGATCGCACTGATCCGCAACTGCGCCGAGCCGTGAAGGCGATTGGTGTCTCGGGGCAGCAGCACGGATTCGTGCCGCTCGATGTCAAAGGCGAGCCGCTCTATCGCGTCAAACTGTGGAACGATACCTCCACTGCTGAGGAGTGTGACCTAATCACGAAAGCCTACGGTGGACGTGAGCGACTGATCGCTGAAGTGGGCAACCCGATCGTGGCTGGTTACACCGCACCCAAGGTACTTTGGCTCAAGCGACATGCGCCCGAACAGTACCGCGCGCTCGCGCACATACTCTTGCCGCATGACTACCTGAACTATTACCTGACCGGCAAATACACGATGGAAGCGGGCGATGCTTCCGGTACCGGGTGGTTCGACGTTCGTTCCCGCACATTCGCACCGAAGCTGCTGCAAGCCATCGATGCAGAACGCAATCTCATGGAATGCCTGCCCGAACTGATCGCGCCACAGGCGTCCAGCGGTCGTATTCGACCCGAGATAGCCCAACGATTCGGTTTCTCCGAGCAGGTGTTGGTGTCGGCCGGTGGCGGCGATAACATGATGGCTGCCATCGGAACGGGCTGCGTCACGGACGGCAGCTTCACAGTAAGCCTCGGAACCTCCGGGACTTTATTTGCCTTTGCGGATGCGCCTGTCGTCGATCCGAAAGGACTCGTCGCCGCATTCTGTTCATCGACGGGTGGCTGGTTGCCTTTGGTCTGCACCATGAACTGCACCGTGTCTACCGAGCTGACACGCGGCTTGTTGGGGCTGCCCGTTACAGAGCTCGATGGGTTGGCTGGGTCAGTTCCTGCGGGCTCTGACGGCTTATTAACGTTGCCGTTCTACAGCGGTGAGCGCACACCCAACCTGCCCAAGGCCAGGGGAGGGCTGCTCGGCATTACGCCGCAGAACTTCCAAAAGGCACACCTTGTCCGTTCAGCCATGGAAGGGGCTCTCTACGCCCTGCGCTTCGGCCAGGACGCGTTCACGAGCCTCGGGGCAACTCCACGTCAGATTCGCCTGACCGGTGGCGGCGCCAAGAGCCGCGTGTGGCAGCAACTTGCCGCGGATATTTTCGGATGCAGCGTCGTTGTCCCCGACGTTGCCGAAACCGCCGCATTTGGTGGCGCGCTGCAGGCACTCTGGATGCTCGGGCATGCGAACGGTCAATCTCCAACCATGGGCGCTATCGTCGACGCGCATGTCCCCAATTCCGGCGCGGAAACGCAGCCAGATTCAGCCCGTCGTGCGCGGTATGCGGAAACCTACAAGACTTACCTAGAATACGTCGAGCTACTCAAGCCGAAGTTCATTTAGCGTTTTTGAGGTGAATGAGATGTCCATATTCGTCGGCCGAAAAGAGTTCTTCCCTGGTATTGGAGCCATCCAGTTCGAGGGCAAAGAGTCGAAAAACCCCCTGAGCTACAAGTTCTACGACCCCAAGAAGGTCGTGCTGGGCAAGACCATGCAAGACCACTTGCGTTTTGCTGTCTGCTATTGGCACAGTTTCTGTGGCACCGGTTCAGATCCCTTCGGGGCCGGCACCCGAGACTTCCCATGGACGGGCGCAACTCCCATGGAAAGCGCGAAGATGAAGCTCGACGCTGCGTTCGAATTCATCTCCAAACTGGGCGCGCCCTTCTATTGCTTCCATGATCGCGATATCGCTCCTGAGGGTGCGACCGTGGCTGAGTCAGAGAAGAATCTGCAAACCCTGGTGGCGCTCGCCAAAGAGCGTCAGAAATCTACCGGCATCAAGCTGCTGTGGGGCACGGCGAATCTCTTCTCCCACCCCCGTTACATGAATGGTGCTGCCACCAACCCGGATTTCCGCGTGCTCAGCCATGCGGCAGCTCAGGTCAAGGCTGCAATTGACGCGACGATCGAGCTTGGCGGACAAGGCTATGTTTTCTGGGGTGGTCGCGAGGGTTACACCTGCCTTCTGAACACCGACATGAAGCGCGAAGCCGAGAACATTGGCCGCTTCTTCGGCATGGCGCGCGACTACGCACGGTCCAAGGGGTATACCGGCCCGTTCTACATCGAGCCAAAGCCGATGGAACCCTCGAAGCACCAGTACGACTTCGACGCCGCAACGGTGATTGGCTTCCTTCGCGCCCATGGGCTCGACAAGGACTTCAAGCTCAATATCGAAGCCAACCACGCCACGCTTGCGGGTCATTCGTTCTCGCACGAACTGCAGGTGGCGGTTGATGCCGGTCTGCTCGGCAGCATCGACGCCAACCGTGGTGACGTGCAGAACGGTTGGGATACCGACCAATTCCCCACGGACATCTACCAGACCACCGAAGCAATGATGATCGTGCTCGCCGACGGTGGATTCAAGACCGGTGGCCTGAACTTCGACGCCAAGCTGCGGCGCAATTCTACGGACATCGAGGATCTGTTCCTGGCGCACATCGGCGGCATGGATGCTTTTGCCCGCGGTTTGGAGATCGCGGCCAAGCTGCTCGCCGTTTCACCTTTCTCCGACATCAAGCAGAAGCGCTACGCCTCGTTCACCGAAGGCGATGGTCTCAAGTTCAGCCAGGGCAAGCTGGGGCTCGCCGATCTTGCTGCGCTCGCCGCGAAGAACGAGAACCTGCCCCTGATTAGTGGCAAGCAGGAACTGCTCGAGAACGTCATCAATCAGTACCTCTGATTGATAAGAAGCGTTCGTCGCATTTTGGAGCGACGCCCGCCGATCTCGTCCGCTGGCTGCGCTTGCCCTGTGCTCCGGTGCTCAAATCCCCAAGGATGTTGTCGGAGATTCGAAAGCCTCTAGGCCCAGCGGCGATTCCGTGCCGGCAAGACAAAAAAGAAACGGGACCGCAGCGTGATGCTTGCGGCCCCGTTCGTATTGGGAGGGCTGCTCCGAAAAGCGGAGCTTAGCCTTCCATAGCCTCGAGCTCTTTGCCTTTGGTTTCGTGCACGAACTTCATGACGAAGAAGATCGAGATCACTGCGCATATGGTGTAGAAACCGTAAGCGCCGCCCAGGCCAATGCCCGCGAGCATGATCGGGAATGTCATGGTGATCCCGAAGTTGGATATCCATTGCGACAGACCGCTAACGGCTAGGCCAGAACCGCGCATCTGGTTGGGGAACATCTCGCCCAACATGATCCACATCACTGGACCCCAGGAGGTGTTAAACAACATTCCGTACAGAATGGCTGAGACGAGCGCTAGCGGACCTTGAACGCCCTTGAGTGCCAATGTGCCGTTGACGACATCTGCCGTGGAGAAGATCACGGCGAGGGTGCCCAGCGTCAGGGCCATGCCAATCGAGCCGACCAACAACAGGGGCTTGCGGCCGACGCGATCGACCAGTGCCGTGGCAACGAAGCAGGCCAAGATGCTGGCTCCACCATTGATGACGTTGATGAGCAGCGCGTCGTTCTCGGTGAAACCCGCAGACTGCCACATGACCGCGCCGTAGTAGAAAACGATATTGATGCCAACGAGCTGCTGGAAACTGGCAAGTCCGATCCCCAACCAAACGATTGGGCGAAACCCGGTCTTCGGAGCGAGCACGTCGCTTAGCTTCGGCCGATGGTGGGCGGCGGCCAAGGACTCGGCGATCTCATCCACTTTGGCTTGAGCGTCACTGCCCATTAGGCGAGTTAGAACGGCCAGAGCCTTTTCTTTCTTGCCGCAAGCAACCAGGAATCGCGGACTCTCGGGGATGAATAGCAGCGAGAAGAAGAATGCCAACGAAGGGATGATCATTACCCAGAACATCCAGCGCCAGGCTTCCAACCCCATTGCCAAGATCTGAGTGGAACCACCCGCAACACGCGCCAGCGCCCAGTTACTCAGGAACGAAAAGAAAAGGCCGGATATGATCGCAATCTGTTGAATCGACGAGAGCCTCCCGCGATACTTGGCGGGTGCCACTTCACTGATATACGCCGGTGCCAACACGCTTGCCGCACCCACTGCAAGGCCGCCGAGCACTCGAACGATGATGAATTGCACGGAACTTTGGGCGAGCCCTGCTCCAACTGCGCTTACCGTGAAGCAAACCGCGGAGATAAGGAGAATAGTTTTGCGCCCGAATTTGTCGGCGAGCCACCCCGCCATGAATGCGCCCGCTGCGCAACCGAGCAATATGCTCGCAACGTTAAAGCCTGTGCCAGCGCTGTTGGAATGGAATGCCTTCTGCAGACCATCCACAGTGCCGTTG
>CAZCNI010000076.1:0-7582 GCA_964499765.1 uncultured Polyangiaceae bacterium | reverse complement strand
AAGGTGTTGGTCAACGAGGGAAAGTTTCGCGAAGACTTGTACTACAAACTCAATGTGGTCAACTTGCACCTGCCACCGCTCCGTGAACGTGCGTCGGACGTTCCAGCACTTGCTGCACAGTTTCTCAAACGCTACGCGGAAGAGAACGGCAAGCGGGTGGAGAGACTCTCAGAGTCAGCGCTTTCGAGACTTGCTGCCTACACCTGGCCAGGAAACGTTCGCGAGCTGGAGAATGTCATAGAACGCGCCGTGGTGTTGGCTGAGGGTGGCGTCATCGAGGCCGAGCACCTGCCTGCCGAGGTCGTGCCAGGACCCAATCACGGCGCCCCTCCCATCCCAGGTTCTACCATGGGAGACATCGAGCGTTACGCCATATTGACCACTCTTGCCGCGCAGGGGGGCTCGACGAGTCGGGCGGCAGATGTTCTTGGCGTCAGTGTTCGCAAGATCCAATACAAGCTTCAAGAATACGGCTCTGCTCCTAAGAGTGGAGTGCCTGCGATCATTGGTCGCAATGGTGAGGAATGAGCTCAGCTCTTCAATAGCCGATCCAAATTGAGTTCGGCATAGCTCGACACGATCTGCTCTGCCTCAGACAAATCTGTGCTCGTGACCGGTGGTTGCACGTGGGCTATCACACGCATTCCAGCGGCGAGACCCGCCTGAACGCCTGCAACCGAGTCTTCAAATACGAGACACCGACTCGGCTCTACGGCAAGCGCTGCGCTAGCTAATAGGAAAATGTCTGGTGCGGGCTTGGAGCGGCGCAGTCTTGGGTCATCGCCGCAGACAACGAATTCGAACGCATCGAACCAGATGTGCTTCTTGACCTTCAATTGGTAGAGAGAGCGCGCGCTACTGGTGGCGAGTGCGAGCCGAATTCCTCGCGCGCGCAGGTTACTCACGAGCGATTCGGCTCCAGGCACACATGGGCACTCGCCGAATAGCGATTCAAGATGCCCTCGCCGCTCTTCGAGATACTGCTCGGCCGTTATTGGCAGATTCAAGTTTTCAACCAACCAGTCGGCGCCTTCGATGTCCGCGCGGCCCATGACGAACCTTTTGTGTTGCGGTGCATAGTGCTTACCGTATTGGGAAACGACGGTTTGAGTGGCGAGTGTGTAGAGCGGTTCAGTGTCGAGTAGAACCCCATCTAAGTCGAAAATGGCCGCTTCAGTGTTGCTGTCCATGGCGCTCGGTACCAGATAGCTTGCCAGTTACCGCGACTTGGCGCCGCGTCCACCTACAAACCGCACGCCGTTTGCAACGTCGCTGCGTGCCTTGCACAGTCAAATTGGACTGCGCACTTCAGGCGGGCTGTTTCCAGGCCGAAGCCCGCTGTTTACTGGCTCGAATAGCGAGAGTCAGTTGCCGCTGAGGTCAGTGGCTTTTTCGGTAGTGCAATCTCCATGAAATCTCTGGCGAGCACTTGACCGGCCTGATCAGTGGCCGTCACGCGCAGTACCCAAGGGCCCGCCGTCGGCGGTTGTGCGATCTGTGCCGTCCAGGTGTTGCCTGCTTGTTGCCAATCCACGTCTATCGCATCAGTGTTGATGGAAGTGTCTAGACCAACATCGATCGCGTTTGGCAGCGGCGTCCCACCGGGACCTGAAAGACTGACACTGACACTAATAGGTTTGCCGGGCCATTGTGCGCGAGTCGGAGTAAAGACAATGCTGGCCGCTACTGCGCGAGGTTCAATGCGAAGCGCAACCTCTTGACTCGAGCCGACTTCACGCAATCGTGCCAGCAATGGCCGCCCTGAACTCATCCGTACGCTATCCGGTGCTGGCCCAAACACGGTGCCTGAACCGTAAGCCATTTCGAGCCCATCCGCGTGAGTGAGTCGAATCGACTGCATTTCTCCCAGTTGAGGAACCCCTGCCTGGAGGTATGCCCCTTCCGGTAACTCAACTCCGATCACCCGTACCGAGACCGGGTTTGATTCAGCCGATTCCAGTTGCCAAGTGTCTAGAGCTGAAACGGCCGCCGTGTATCGACCCGGTGGGAGCGCTGGTAGTTCGAACGAAGTTCGCTTGACTTCGAAAGTCCGGGTTGCTCTCTGCCCGCCGAACGATTCGCCCTTCAGCGTCAGCCGGTAGCATTGTGCGTTGGCGATGCCGGTCCATGACAGTACGGTTGGTTTCGGGTTGCCGAGGCTCAGATTGAGTGAGTTGTCTGCCGCTAGCGTTGGTCGCTCGATCAAGACGCGGGTTTCGCCCGCGGGGCGTTCGCGACTCACGGCAAGTGCCGTTCCTACGTGGATAGGGCGCCATTGGTCTGCGTTACCCGCGGATATATCAGCGCCGGTTACCGCAGCAACGACTACGCTTTGCTCCGACGCGAGGACCGTGCTGCGGCCTCCCTTAAGGTAAGCCGTAACGCGCCGCGGCGCGTAGAGCATTACAGAATAATAGGGCTGCTTGCTCATGTCGATGTCAACATCGACCCGACCGCGCACCAGCTCTAGAACGTATGTACGCTCCGCCATATTCTTTATGTGCATGGGAGCGGGGATACTCGCTCGTCGCAACAGTTGTGTGTTGCTGGCAAGGACCAACTGGACCCCGTCGACCAGTGCTATGCTCTTCGTTGCCCCTTCCGTTTCCCATTGCGTTGGCACGGTAGCGGGCGCGCCTGCGCTGGCCAACGCCCCTCCTGCACTACTCGCTAAAGGTGTTGCCACAACCAGCCCAATCAGCCAGACGCGAAGTGGTAGGTTTGACAGAAGCATCTAGTCCGTAGATACGGCACAGCGAGCGGCAAACTTGAGGAGCTCTTACTCGGCTGCCACGCGTCGCGGTGGACGGTATGTCGGCCGTTCGGATGCGTGGAGTTGCATTGCACGTATCGATCTAGGTCGTTGCGATGTGGACCACAGTGCCGCACGGGGTAAGTCAACTGGAGTATCCCCGAGCGACTGCACCACTGCTGCGAGCAACGCGTGATCACGCCGCAGGAGCGCTGATTGAAGCAGTCGGCTTCTCGGGTCCGCCGCGGACACGCGAGCAAGTAAGTCTGATGCGCGCAGCAGCAACGCTTCCAGTGATTTTGGGCAAGGCGTAACCGGGCTCTTTGGCGTAATTTCGCGCTGAGCCCTCGATTCGGACATCTCAGCGGCTATTGCTGCAACATATGCACGGCGAAGGTCGAGTCCGCGTAGACTGATGGCAGGGGGCGCAATCGGCGTCACGACCCGCTGAGGTCTGCTGTGAGATGACATGGTAGGACCTTGCTGCAAAGCTAGTGCCGGGCGCGTTGAGACAACCCGCGTTCGCTGGACCCGTGACAATTTGATCAACCAAGACCTTGGACCAAATCGTTGGTGTTGTGGAAATTTGCGGGCAAGATTTGTGTTCATCATTGCGAACACCCGCCGCGCCTTGGGTGACGTTTGCTGTTGGTGCAAGGTGGCGCAGGCCGAAATCGGGTACCTATTGACTCGCAGGGCGTCATTCGGTTGGCGCTTGCTCTGGACTTTGACGGTATTTGTGCCAAGGGCTTTCAAGCTAGCCTGGAGCGATGGTCATGAATGAATCCATGCCGCCGTCCGTACGTGTGACTGCTTCATTTCGTGGGCTCTTTGCGCTCGCTGCCCTGGTGGTAGTCATTGCCGGGCTTCGCGAGGCCGCGGACATTCTTGTGCCGGTTGCTTTTGCCGCCTTCATCACGGTGCTGCTGTCACCCGCTGTAAGGAGATTGCGTCGGTGGGGAGTACCGGTTGCGATCGCGATCCCCCTGGTTGTGCTGGCTCTCGTTGCTTTGCTGGCGTTGGTCGCGAGCTTCGTAGGCGCGAGCTTCAACGCTTTTGCTGCGGAAGCTCCCCGGTATCAGCGACGAGTATTTGAAATGGCGGCCCAGCTGACGCAGTGGCTCGGGAGTCACAAGCTTCGATTGGACTTTACCCGTCTGCTGGCATCAATTGATGCGAGCGAAGTCCTGCCTTGGGTGGGCGGAGCCTTGACGCAAGTGGCCTCGCTGCTGACTTACATCGTCTTTGTTCTTTTGATGGCCGTCTTTCTGCTGTTTGATACCGTCGATTTACCAGCGCGAATCCGAGCCGCGTTCAATCGACCCGAGTCCGAGCTAGAGCAGATGCGGTTGGTCGTGAGTGAGATCAATCACTACATTGTGCTGAAGACCTATCTTTGCCTCACTACCGGCACCGTCACGTTGATTATTCTGCAAGTGCTCCATGTGGAATTCGCCCCGCTCTGGGCGCTTCTGGCCGTCTCCCTTGGGTATGTTCCCAACATTGGCCCGATTGCCGCGAGCGCCCCGCCCGTGCTGTTGGCGCTGCTGCAAGCTGGGCCCGGTCAGATGGCAATTGTCCTTGGCTCTTTGGCCACCTTGCATACGATTGTTGGGAATGTGATTGAGCCGCAGCTACTTGGCCGTCGACTTGGCCTCAGTTCATTCGTTGTATTTGTTTCCCTCATCATCTGGGGCTGGATCTGGGGGGTAGCCGGAATGTTGTTGAGCGTACCGTTGACCATGACGCTCAAGATAATGTTGGAGAACAACCGGGAATGGCGTTGGCTGGCGAGGCTTATGGGTTCAGGCTCAGACTCCGCACGGGCAAGTGCGAATCAACCGGCACCAGAAGCTTTGTCGGAACTGGGCAATGGCTCTAGCCCGCCCAGTGGACTAAATTAGGAGCGGCCGGGCCAACGCTGACTTATGCGTTAGCCCGGCCGTGTTTGGAGGGGCGCTACGATGCGCACCGTCAATACGGCGACAGTGGTCCAACCGTTAATGTCAGAGGCCATTTGCCAAATTGGCCCGAGCACGCCCTCTGGCGTGTTCATGTCAGCATGGCTTCATATTTCCCCTATAAACGGCGGCCACCCACGGATGGGGGGGGACACCGAGGGCGCCGCCGCCCGAGCCTTAGCAGAACGCATGCCACTACTTGTAGGTGTTGAACTCACGGGGTTGCATAGCGAATCAGGGTGGGGGAATTGCAATTATGAAAGGATGCGTTTCGCTCGGGAAATCCATGGGGCGCTCTCGAGTAAGCTGCCGCTATCCAAGGGTGGGCAACAGGCTCTCCAATACTCTCACTGGTTCGCTGCCGATGCACTCAAGACGGAAGCTCGATGTGACATCGTGAGCATCGCGGATTTCATCAGTCTCCACGCCGATGGATCTCGCGACCCACGCCACAATGTCGCGAGGCCGAACGCCGCGCTGCCTCAATTCCGAGAGCGAAAGCGCATCCGTTCGTTTCGCCAGCCTTCGCCCTTGTGAGTCCAATACCAAGGGTACGTGCACCCAGCGGGGAGGCTGAAGCCCCAGCGCGCCATATAGTAGCTGTTGTCGAGCGGCGCTCGGCAGTAAGTCGTCACCGCGAAGCACTTCCGTAATCCCGTCGTGCAGATCGTCAACAACCACGGCAAGCTGGTACGCTGGGCTTTGATCCCTGCGCAGTATGGGAAAGTCGCCAACTTCACGGGCAACGTCGAACAGGTGGGGCCCGGTCAAGTTATCATCGACAGTGACTGGTTCGGTAGGTACTCGGAATCGGAGGCAAGCAGAATTGCCGGAGGCGACGTTGGCGGCCTGCAGACTTGCGAATCGGTTGCGGCAAGTGCCCGGATACCGAAGCTCCTTGTCGTCGTCATGGGGTGCGTTCTGACTTGCCTGCACGTCGCGCCGGCTGCAGACGCAGGGATAGGCCAGTCCGGCTTTCTCCAACTTGTCTGCGCACTGCAGGATTCTCGCTAACCCTTCGGATTGGAGGCGAGGGCCGACATCCCAGTCGAGCCCCAACCATTCGAGATCTCGCAGGCAAGCATCTATGTACTGAGGCTGACTGCGATGGGAATCGAGGTCCTCAATTCGCAGTATGAGGCTACCCCCTTGGCTGCGAATGCTCCACCAAGCGAGGAGGAAACTTCGCGCATGCCCCAAGTGCAGGTGCCCAGTAGGGCTTGGCGCGAGGCGTCCTACGATGGCCATGTCAAACGGACTTTAACGCTTCTTGCGCCGAGCTGGGGGCTTACGCAACGTCGCTCGAGCCGCACGGTCGCGCAGCTTGCTTGGCTCTACACGTCCCACAACGTAACTGACCCACCCGGGCTGATTGGTTACGTGCCGGTGAGGTTGGTAGACGGGGTCATCGTCGTTGTCCGTGTCATCCCACCACACCTCCACGTCGGCGAACCCGGCCTCGCGCATAACCTCCTGCAGTTCGGGCATGGTCCAAAAGCGCCAGTCGTAAGTGAAAGCTCGCTCAAGCTTCGTTTTGTCAGGAAACTCGAAATGAATGTGGTTCAGGATGTCGTGACTGATGGGGTCAAAGCCATCTTGGTCCCAGACGTACGTGAACCCTCCGGGAATACGCCGGGGTTCCAACATCGGCTCTTGCGCTTCCCACCCGCCGTAGGCGTCGATAACGAAGACACCGTCTTTGGCCAGTCGCTTTCTTGCTCCCCGGAAATAGTCGCGCAACAGGTCGCGGGTTTTGAAAACCCAGTAGCTGAAATTGAGAGCGGCAATGACGTCGTGCTTACCTGAGGTGGGCGCGAGCACGTCTTTCTGCAGCAACTTGACCCGTTTGGCGTCGGCACCCAAAGGTTCGATATGATGTTCTCGGCCCCATGCGAGCACCTCGGGGTCCAGGTCAACACCAGTAGCTACGCGCTCGGCGTGGCTCTGGACCCAGCGCTTGCACAATAGGGCTGCACCGCAGAAATCCTCGCGCAAATTGAGGGGCTTGCGTCCGTTGCGCCGATAGACTTTGTCGAACAATTCGATTTCGAAATCCGGATCTTGAACGGACTTTTCGTACAGCACGTATTTGTCGGCAGTCGCGGCCGTTAGGCGAGCTCGAGTGGCTGAGGGGCGCTTTTTCTTGGGCATGGGTGCAAACTGCTTTCAGGTCCACGGGCGCGACACTAGTACATCACTAGGTCAACGCAGCTGGTGCGAGCGCGGATTAGACCAGCCGAGCGGTGCTGTCCAGTGTTGCCGGGTATAGTGGTACATTTCAATGCGCGCAGCGGAGCCGGCGAGCCCAGGTTCTGTGGTCCGCCACGAATACTACGAGCGCGCCGTTGCTCAGCGCGGCAATGGATACATCCGAGTATCCACGGCTTGAACCAACCAGTGTTGACGGCCCAAGGCCCGCTGCTTGCACCGAGGCCAAGTGCAATTCCTGCGGTGCATGTGGGGCGGCCGAAATTGGTCGTGAGTAGAGCACCGTGGGCTTGCCGCAAATGACAGCCGTCGAGACTGGGGCTGGGTCCATGCCATTCGGATAGTCGCGCCACGCGACTTCAGGTTCAGCAGCCCCACCTGCACCAGTGACTGGAATACGCGCCAAGCCGAACCTGGAGATGTCACGTTCGATCGGTAAGAACGCCCAGGCGTGTTCTGCGTCACCAATGCCGTGCACGAAAGTCATGGGTTGTGCTGAGCCCGCCACCCAAACGATGAAATCTGCGCCCAGCTTGGCACTGCCCGGACCAAAGTCGATGGGGCGCGCGTGAAGCGGGCTCATGCCCGTGCGAGCCTCAAGGTACAGAGCCCACCAGTCGTTGCCGCGCCTTACAATTGCTACCGTGTTTGCGGTAGTGCC
>CAZCNI010000075.1:0-7600 GCA_964499765.1 uncultured Polyangiaceae bacterium | reverse complement strand
CCGTTCGATCTGCGATTGACGAACTGCCGCATTGTCTACCTTGAGCACATCGAGGGGTGGCTCATTCTCGAGCACCCACTTGTTCACGCCAACGACGGTCTGCTTTCCTGTGTCAATGCGAGCCTGCGTGCGTGCCGACGCTTCTTCGATGCGCAACTTGGGAATACCCGCTTCGATGGCCTTGGCCATTCCGCCCAGTGTCTCGACCTCGCGGATGTGTTGTGTTGCTCGCTCGGCCAGTTCATTGGTGAGCCGCTCGACATAGTAGCTGCCACCCCACGGGTCGATGACGCGGCAGGTACCAGACTCTTGCTGCAAGAAGATCTGTGTATTGCGGGCAATCCGCGCCGAGAAATCGGTGGGTAAGGCTAGCGCTTCATCGAGAGCATTCGTGTGCAGCGATTGCGTATGCCCCTGAGTGGCGGCCATCGCTTCGACGCACGTGCGGGTCACGTTGTTGAATACATCCTGTGCCGTGAGGCTCCAACCTGATGTTTGACTGTGCGTGCGCAGGCTCATCGACTTGGTCTTCTTGGCGCCAAAGCCTTTGACGATCTTGGCCCACAGCAACCGAGCGGCGCGCAGCTTCGCGACCTCCATGAAGAAGTTCATGCCAATCGCCCAGAAGAACGATAGTCGTGGCGCAAACACATCCACGTCGAGGCCCGCCTTCATGCCGGCTCGGATGTATTCGGCACCGTCAGCAAGGGTGTATGCGAGCTCGAGATCGGCGGTCGCTCCCGCTTCTTGCATATGGTAGCCCGAGATGCTGATGCTATTGAATTTTGGCATCTTCTGCGATGCGTACGCGAAGATATCCGCAATGATGCGCATCGAAGGCTCGGGCGGGTAGATGTACGTGTTGCGCACCATGAACTCTTTCAGAATGTCGTTCTGAATCGTTCCAGTGAGCTTCTCGGGCGACACCCCCTGTTCTTCTGCAGCCACGATGTAGAGCGCCATAATCGGCAATACCGCGCCGTTCATGGTCATCGAGACGCTCATCTGATCGAGCGGGATTCCGTCGAACAAGATGCGCATATCGAGGATCGAATCGATGGCGACGCCGGCCATGCCCACATCGCCGAGGACGCGTGGGTGGTCACTGTCGTACCCGCGGTGCGTTGCCAGATCGAACGCAATCGAGAGCCCCTTTTGCCCCGCCGCCAGGTTGCGACGATAGAAGGCATTGGACGCTTCTGCCGTGGAAAAGCCGGCGTACTGACGAATCGTCCACGGACGCTGCACGTACATGGTCGAGTAGGGGCCGCGCACGAACGGTGGCAGGCCGGGAACCGTGTCCACCTGAGGCAAAGACCCAATATCGGATTGCGTGTAGAGTGGCGCAATATCGATCTGTTCGGGGGTCCTGAAGTTGAGGCTCTTTGCCGGTGCACCGAGAACCTGAGTTGCAGCTTGTTCCCAATCCGATGCCGAGCCTTCGACGTTCATGGCAAAGGGAACTTGAGAGAAATTGACGATGCGGCTCATAACGCCAGTCCTTCTGCTTGGGCCAATTGAGTAAGTATTGCAAGGACGTCGCAACCCATGAAAATGAATTGGTCAACGCCCGCGTCGCGGTAGGCCTTTTCCTGTGCCCCGGGATTGCCCGCCAAAAATAGTGTTTTCGCGCCAGCCTGCTTGAGTGCGCTCGCCGCTGCTGCGGCTCCCGTCTCGTACCAGGCATCGGAACTACAGAGGATCGCGACGTGGCAACCGCTAGCTTTGAACGCAGCCACTGCTAGTTCGGGTGATGCAAAGCCATCGTTGGCGGCTGCCGCGAAGCCACCCGCCTCAAAGAAGTTCTGGGCAAACCCTGCGCGCGCCGTGTGCACGGCAATCGGCCCCATGTTGGCGAGGAAGATGCTCGGTCGCTGCTTGGTCTTCTCAAGTGCGGCGTCGCTGGCGTCGCGAAGTTTTTCAAAGCCTGCTGCGAAGCGATGCATGTGCAGTTGCTCGACGGTTTCCGGCTCACCACCGAGTGACGCCTCGATCTGCTGGCGGGTTGCGCCAGCCGCGAGCGCCTTGACGGCACTGGTAAAGCGGCTTGCTGCATCGGCAGCTGTAACGGCTGCCACCAAACTGCTGATTGATGTCTTGGCGGCGCGCTCCGTGCGCGTGGCTTGGATTGTGCGCTCGAGGTCACTCGAGTCATACGCCGGGCGCGTTACGGGCTGCTCGCGCAGCGCCGGGAACTCGCTGACGCCAGTGATGGGGAGCTTGCGTTTGGCGATATCCTTCTGGCGCTGTTGGTTCGTAGCGTCAATCGTGCGCTTGAATGAGCCGCTACGCAGTGCAGCCAGCATCCCGCCTTCGGCTTCGATGGTCTGCAGTGTGCTCCACGCACGTTCGGCCAGTTCTCGTGTTAGTGATTCTACGTAGAAGCTGCCGCCGGCCGCATCCGCAACTCGACCGATGTGCGCTTCTTCGGCCAGTACCACTTGCACGTTGCGCGCAAAGCGTCGCGCCAATTCATCGGCTGGCCCGAGGACATCGTCGAACGGCAAAACGGTGATCAACTCAGCTCCGCCAATTGCGGCGGAAAAGCAACCAATCGTCGTTCGCAGCAGGTTCACCCAGGGGTCGCGCTTGGTCAGCACTCGCCGCGACGTGCGTGCGTGCACTCGCATTCGTCGCTGTGCATTCGGTACGCCACACGTCTCCAAGACGCGATTCCACAATGCGCGCAGCGCGCGCAGCTTGGCAATCTCCAGGAACTGATCGCAACCAACCGAGAGGGTGAATTGGATCTGTCCGCAGGCGGCCTGCGGGGCTAGGCCCTGCGCTTCACACGCACGCAGGTACTCGATGCCAGTGGCCACGGCCGCAGCGAGCTCTTGCACGGCATGCGCTCCTGCATTGTCATAGGGCTGCGTCGAGACCTCGAGCGACGTCATCTGCGGGAATGAACCAGCGGTCGTTACTGCGATGCGGGCAGCTTCAGCCAGCGCTTGCTCGGCCTTTCGGTAACTAATACCGCGCGCAGCGAGTGCACCAAGGGGGTCGGCGTTGAATGCACCGAGACGTTGAGCGGGGGCAATTCCCCGCCGCTCTTGAAGTGCGGCTAAAGTCGCGGCTGCCGAATAGAAACCAGTGCTGCCTAGAACCTGCACCGGGATGCGGGCTAGGTCCACGTCGCGCAGCACTGCGTCGAGCTGGTCCACATCATCGACCAGTACACCACCTCCGCAACCGCAGGTCTTCCTTGGTGCGGGGTCGAGTAGTCGCGGGGCCAACGGCACAAGTACCGAATGGGCACCGTGTTTCAGATCCTCCAGAATGGCTGCATTGGCTAGTTTGGGGTTTGCCTGTCTGTGCTCTTGCACGATCTGCCAATTACCGTGCGCAGAGCCCAGCGGGGAGGCGCCCCTCACAAAGGGCGCCGTGCCAGGAAAGCCATACGGATTGGGTGTTGCAGCCTGCGCCACATAAAGGGGCTGAACGGCAATTCCTTCGAGCAGCCGTGTAACGAGACGCTTCTCGAACGGCGCGCCTTTGAGATCCTGCTCGGCCAGTTCGCGCCAAGCAGCAAAGGTCTGCTTGGCGAATTCCTCTGTCATTGTCACGGAATTTGTCATGTTGTTTTATCCCTGCGAGGGGCGGTCTATTGACCCTGTTGGCTCAAAAATGCGCATGAGGCCAAATTGATCTGCGAGTGGGCAGGTGCATTCTCCACGCTGGAATTGGTCCATTGGGATTCACCGCTCGGTGCGCAGTTGTCCCCGATGTACTCAATTCGGGACCATTCGTCCAATGCGAAGATGAGCGATGCAGTCCGCATCTCGTTGGCCGAAATATTTGCCGCATGTGACGTTCTCATTGCCGTGCGCAAACTCTGCGCGGGTCCAACGCAAACGTAATGTCACACTTGACGCCAGTTTCGGTAGGGCTGGCCTCTTGCGTGCTCAGGAGTATAGCATCCCACCGTAAAAGGAATCCGCGATGATTACGAAGATCGATCACCTGGGAATTGCTGTTTCATCTCTTGATGAGGCAGTAGCTGCGTGGGAAAAAGTTCTTGGAATTCGATGCGAACGCATCGAAGAGGTTCCTTCGCAGAAAGTTCGCACAGCATTCTTTGATGTTGGCGGCGTTCATTTGGAACTACTCGAGCCGACATCCGACGACAGCCCGATTGCCAAAGCCATTGCTTCGCGCGGCGAAGGCGTTCATCACATCGCTTTTGCGACGAATGACGTTGCGGCACAACTAAACCAAGCTAAACAGGCCGGCGTGAAGCTCATCAATGAGACGCCCGTGCCCGGAGCTGGCGGCAAACAGGTTGCGTTTCTACACCCCAAAAGCATGCGCGGTGTACTAACGGAACTCTGTTCGGAAACGAAGCATGGGTGAACAGAGACTTTACTCGATGGAACTGCAGGTAAGAAGATGACCCTGACCCGAATGACCCCAGAAGAAGCAGCAAGCTACATCAAGAACGGCGAAACCGTCGCGTTTTCCGGCTTCACCCCGGCAGGGGCGCCCAAAGCCGTTCCCCTTGCCATTGCCGCGCATGCCGAACAAGAGCACCGCGCAGGGCGCGACTATAAGATTGGGGTCATGACAGGGGCTTCGACGGGCGACTCGCTGGATGGAGCCCTCGCGCGTGCCAATGCGATCTCCTGGCGTACGCCGTACCAGTCGAACAAGGACATGCGCGCCGCCATCAACAGTGGTCGCGCAAAGTTCTTCGATATGCATCTCTCGATGGTCGCTCAATCGGCGCGCTATGGCACTCTGGGGCACGTGAATCACGCCATCATCGAAGCCTGCGACATTGATGACGATGGCAGCGTGATTCTGACCACTGGCGTTGGCTGCTCACCAACCTACGCAAACTTGGCGGACAAGGTGTTCATCGAGCTCAATTCGCACATGCCCAAGGCACTGCGCGGATTTCATGATCTCTACGAACCTGCCGATCCTCCGTATCGCAGAGAGATCCCGGTCTACAGTGCTTCTGACCGAATCGGTTCTCCCGTGCTGCTCATCGACCCGAAGAAAATCGTGGGTGTCATCGAGACCAATGTTGACGACGAAACCGGAACCTTCCGACCCTGCGACCCCACAACGCTGCGGATTGGCGCCAACGTTGCTGGGTTTCTCGCGGGTGAGCTCAAGGCTGGTCGGATTCCGAAATCATTCCTACCGATTCAATCTGGTGTTGGTGAGACTGCCAATGCAGTGCTGAAGGCGCTTGGGGACACACCCGAGATTCCGAATTTCGAGATGTATACGGAAGTCATCCAAGACGCGGTCATTGATTTGATGCGTGAAGGTCGGGTTCGGTTTGCCAGTGGTTCCTCGCTCACGCTGAGCCCAGACATGCGAGCGAAAGTGTTCGCGGACCTAGAGTATTTCCGCAATCGGATCGTCCTGCGCCCCCAGGAAATCTCGAATCATCCTGAAATCGCGCGACGGATTGGCATCATTTCTTGCAACACGGCCCTCGAAGTCGATATCTACGGTAACGTGAACTCTACCCATTTGCTTGGGCAGAAAATGATGAACGGCATCGGAGGTTCCGGTGACTTCACGCGCAACGCTTACATATCGATGTTCATCTGCGCGTCCACCCAGAAAGCCGACAAGATCTCAACGATCGTACCTCTTGTCACCCATGTCGATCACAACGAGCACTCTGTGCAGGTGGTGGTGACTGAATGGGGTGTGGCTGATCTGCGTGGCAAGGCGCCCACCGAGCGAGCTGAGCTAATTATCGAACACTGTGCTCATCCAGACTTCAGGGACATGTTGCGCGACTTTTCCAAGCGCTCAGGCTTCGTTCACACTCCGCTCGGCCTGGGGGACGCGTTTGACATGCATGAGCACTTCGTACGCTCCGGTACCATGCGCGGCACTTCGAGTTCGTAACCGGCAACCGGGCCGCGCTCCTGCTGGCGGCTCACGAATGCAGACTTACGAAAATGCTGCAGTAGTAGCGTAACGAGTGGCGCCAGTCTCCTCAGCCGAATGCATCAAATACCTGGCCCAGTGCAGCCCTGTCTCCGCTAAATGCATGGCAGGCTAGGCAGGGCTGCGGAGAACGGCTAACTAGGGAAAGTACGCGCCACTTCTTCGAATTCCAGAGCCGGTAGCTATGCGTCTCGCCCTTGTCATTAGTTCAAGCTACACAGAATCCAGTGTCGTTGCGGCGCGCGAAGCTTTTCTCGACAGCGCGATGCTCGTCAACGCGCGCCTTGCGCAGGACGACACTGGTTTCCAAACGGTGGAGCTGACTGCGAACCGCGACCTGCCCGAGAACCTTGACGCAATCTTGGCGAGGCACGAAGGTGGTCTTGAAGAGCTCCTGATATATTTCTCTGGCTACGTGGCAGTCAAGTCCGATCGCGGTCCTGCGTTGCTATTGGACGGCTCGCGCTTACGCGCGTACCCCATCTCGAGATTGCGGGCTGCGCTGAGTCAGGGCGCTGCCCACGTGCAGGCAATTATGGATGTCGTCGCCATGACGGACGCTGGCTTGCAGGCAGCCCCGGTGGCGGCAGACATTGGGCGAGCGCTTCACGACTTGAGCCCGCACGTGTCTGTTTTGACCTCAGCGGCGTTGCCGGAGCACGTTCACGCGCATCGACGCGGTTGCACTCGTTTGACTGATCTGTGGCTGCTTGCCTTTGAATATGAGGCGTTTCACGCAAAGGACGCGCTGGTCTTTTCCGGCGAAGTCGTTCACGCTCTTCAAAGCGAGCGGATCTCATTTTCAGACCTGCCTTCGTTCGACTATCAGCCGAGCGAGCAAGATTTCCTTCTGATACCTGGGCCCGTCGTTGGTGGCTACTCGCAGGGGCAGGTTTCCAGTCAAGCCCTGGGTACCACGGAACGCTCACTGGGAGTGGAACCTCCAGGCGTTGAAACGGACCCTCTGCTCGAGAATCGGATTCACGGAGATGGCCACCAAGGTGATACGTACGTCGATGAATTAGGCACCCAGCAGCACCTGGGCGATGGGGCAGGGGATCGTGAACGCCGCGACGACGATGAACCCGTGACACCTCGTCCGCTACAGAATCAGCCAGTTACCTTTGGCCTGCGTTTGCCAGTGCCCCCAATCCCCAAGGTCCCTCCTGCTGCTGCGGTGCCGTCGAGTTCGAATTGGGTGGAACGCGCGAGCTATTTGCCCAGCGTCCCACCGCCCATAGTGTTACCTCGGTTGCCGACGTCGGTTCCGGCATCGACACCGCTACCGGCACCATCACCGCTGCCGCTGCCAAAACCCAATGGAGACTGGGCAAGCCGATTAGGTTTGGGCTCTTCGGATATTCGAGCCACGCCTGAAGAGATTCTGATCCTCGAACAATGGGTACAGGACGCGGACCAGAGCGGTGACCCGCGACAACGCATCGAGCGAAGAATCAGACTTGCGATGCAACTAGAGACTTTGCCCGAGCAGAAAGCACACGTTCTGCAAGAGGCAGCTCGTATCACGTTCGACGAACTCAGCGACGCGGACACGGCTGGCGAAATCGTACAGGAGGCGTTGCGTTCCGACTCGGAGAATGCGGAAGCTTTTGATTTGTGTACCCAGATTCTAGCCCGACAGAATCGATTTGCTGAAATCGTTCAGCGCTGTTCGGAAGTACTG
>CAZCNI010000074.1:0-7608 GCA_964499765.1 uncultured Polyangiaceae bacterium | reverse complement strand
TTTAGCGTTGCGCAACCCGGACACGGAGCTGTTTTGGGCAATAACCAGCGCCGCCAGCTGCATTGACGGTCTCTAGCCTTTACAGCTCGGTGCACAGTGAGCTAGCTCTGCTGCCGAAAACTTCCTTTGCCCGCGCAGCAAGCCCGGTTTCTGGCACAGTTTTGCGATAACAGAGCTAGCTTGAACCTGGCAAACTCAGTGGGGCGGATTTGCGGGCGCTGGTGGCATTGGAGGCGCGTCTGCCCCTGGCATCATGGGCCGCGGACGACCACCGGGACCACCCCGCGACGGATTGAATTGGGGAGCCAGACGCAGTGGGATCTCTTTCTTGGGCTCAAGACCGTCATTGCTGACCAACTCAAGCTTGCCGATTTCCGTGACGCTGGTTGCAGTCGGATCCATATCCTTCTTGAGGATAACGTGAACCTCATAACCAACTCCAGCATCGGGCGTGGAGATTTTCGCGGTAAAGGGCCCTGAAACAATCCGGGCCTCGCGGAGCTTGAAATCGGGTTTGCGACTGCTCACCCGTATCACTCGCTCGTTAGACCCATTGGGGTGGGCAGAGAAGTAGAGTTGCGAGGGCACTACTTGAATGTTGCCGGCGACTGTCCAGTGATAACCTACTTGGATCTTGTCGGGTTTCTCAATCCCGGTTTCGAGCATGATGGTACCATTGCCAAAGCCGACCTTCTTGCCGGAAACGGTGAAGCGCAGGCCCTGCACCGGGGCACCGCCGTCAAGCTGTTTGTCTGCCAACTCTACTTTGACGTCGGCATTGTCTTTGTCTGGCCCCTGAACAATCTTTAGCTTGGCTTGGTCCTTGAACTTCCCTGAAAGCCACGTCTCGCTGACCTGCTGCTTGCCAAATTCCGGATTCAAGCGCACAAACGCCGGCTCAAACGCGAGCAACGTCTCCACTTTGGCGCGAATCTCGAGTTCCGCACGGGGAGTCGATGGGTCGTTGGATTGCACAGTAATCGTCTTGCGATTGTCTCCACCACGACGGTTAGTATCGAAGGTGACTTCGATCTCACCCTGACTCCCAGGAGGGATCTCCTTCTTCTTCAGGTTTGCCACCGTGCATCCGCACGAGGTGGTTACCCGATCGATGATGAGTGTTCCGCCACCCGTGTTCTTCACGCTGAAAACATAAGAGAGACGGTCACCCTCCGTGGCAGTCCCAAAGTCGTGAACTTTTTCTGCGAACTCGAGCTTCGGCGCTGCAGAGGTGGTGTCAGCCGAGCCTTTCTTCTCGCCACGCCTGCAACCTGTGGTCGCAGAAAGCAGGAACAAAGGAATGATCAAGAGGCCCAGACGATTGCGATATCGATTGAACACGGGCGCAAGCCTCCCTCGGGCCCGGCCGAGATTCAAGTCTGAACTGCAGAGAATTGGAAATTCTGGCCCTGTTTCAGCTGCCCTCGCCCCACACTGGTCGGCAAGGACTCAGCCGCCGGGGCTGGGCGGAGTGTACCCAAGGCGTCCCTGGGTCGTAGAAGCCCGACAGCCCGAACAGTACGGTCCAAATTCGTCACTGGCTCGCATCGCGCAGCGCAGCTTCCGCTGCTTCAAGCGTCGTTGTGATATCTTGGGGGCTGTGAGCGAGCGAGACAAAGGCTGTCTCTAACTGCGACGGCGGCCAGTAGATACCGCGCCCTAGCAAGGCTCGGTGCCAACGCGCAAATCGGCCGCGGTCCGAGGCATTCGCAGACGCAAAGTCAGTTACTGGTTGTTCCACAAAGAACAAGGTCAGCAAAGAACCGACGCGCTGCACGATTCCGGGAACACCCGTGCGAATCAGCGCTGCTGAAAGGCCATCGGCCAACTGCGCGGCGAGGTCGTCGAGTTTCTGATACGCTGCCGCATCGAGCAAGTTCAAGGTCGTCAACCCTGCTGCCAGCGCCACGGGGTTGCCGCTCAGGGTTCCCGCCTGGTACACCGGGCCAAGCGGTGAAATGCAGCTCATGATCTCGCGACGCCCCCCGTAAAGCGCAAGTGGCATTCCGCCTCCGATGACTTTGCCAAGGCAAGTCATATCCGGCGTGAGACCATAGTGCTGTTGTGCTCCGCCACGCGAGAGTCGCCCCCCGGTGATGACTTCGTCGAATAGACTAATCGAACCGAACTTTTTGCAGAGGGCGATGATCGTTTCTAGGAATTTTGGAGCAGGCGGCACACAGCCCATGTTTCCGGCGACGGGCTCGACGATAACGGCCGCGATCTCATGGCCACGCTGCTCGAACAGTGCCTGCAATCGAGATACGTTATTGTAGGGTTCAGTGAGCGTGTACTTCGCAACTCCATTGGGGACACCGGCTGAATCGGGAATTCCGAACGTGCTCAGTCCACTGCCTGCTTTCACCAAAAGGCCGTCGGAGTGCCCGTGATATCCGCCTTCGAATTTGACGATGAAGTCTCGACCGGTAAAGCCTCGCGCTGCCCGGAGCGCACTCATAGTCGCCTCTGTGCCACTCGAAACACAGCGCATCATCTCTATGCTCGGATAGCGTTCCGCGATGGCTTCGGCAAACTGCACTTCTTGGGCGGTGGGCGCACCATAGCTCAAACCGCGGGCTGCTGCGGCCGCAACGGCAGAGACGACGGCTGGGTGCGCGTGTCCGAGTATGGCCGGTCCCCAAGAACACACGTAGTCGATGTATTCATTGCCATCGACGTCCCGCAAGTGTGACCCCTCAGCCAGTTCGATGAATGGGGGCACGCCCCCGACCGCGCGAAACGCGCGAACTGGACTATTGACCCCACCGGGTATCAGGTGCTGTGACCGAGCAAAGAGCCCGGCTGAAACTGACTGATCCATCTGGACGATGAACCTATCCATTGAGCCGCTTGTCAAGTCGGAACGGCACCGCCCTGTTCACTCCCATCGTAGCCCGCTACTCTTTCATGCGGCGCTGCTTATCCGTGATGGCCGCACGCCATGCTTCGAGCTCGGCCCGGGCCGTTTCTGGCCACTTGAATCGGGAAAACCGAGCCAGCAACTGCATGGTGTGGTCGCCTGCAACGTGCGGATGCTTGAAGACAGCGGAAGCTGCGGTCAGCTTGTCGTGAGCCTTGGAGAAATCGTCTTGCTCGAGGGCAAACCAGACTTCCGTCAGCAACAAGTCCTGCCTCGGCTCGGGTTCAACGACCGAAACCCGACGTGCGCGATTCAAGGCTTCACCTGCCTGGCGCAAGTCGCGACTAACCAGCGCGGCTTGTGCTCGCAACACCAACGCCTCGAGCTCGCAGCAACGGTCCGATGTCTTCTTGGCAATCTCTGCCATCTGCTCCACGTGATAGTTCGCCAATTGAGGGTCGTCACAATCGATGGCCACCATTCCAAGGAGACGTTCGCAATCCGCCTGGTGTTGCAAGGTCCCCAGCGTGAAGAAAGTGGCCAACGCGTCCTCTGCACCACGTTCGGCACTGTGGTAGTTGGACAATCGGTGTTCGACCCGCGCCAACGCCAGGTCCGCCAACGCCGAGCCAAGTCGGTTTCCGGCTCTCTCGAACTCGGATCGGGCTTCCGTTGTGCGCCGACGCGCTAGTTCGACGTGACCCTCGGTTTGCTCAATCGCACCGAGCAGCAGCAGACACTGACCGCGACCATGCGGTTGCGCCAATGACGCGAAGTGGGCCTGGCCTTGCTCAACGTAGGTTCGAGCCATCACCAGGTTGCCAAGTGAATGGTAGATTTGTCCGAGGTCGGCCTCGCACTGAGCCAACCCCATGAGGTTGCCTTTGATCTCAAAGGTCGCGCGCGCCTGTTCTACCAGCTTGAGGCCATCATTTGGGCGACCTTGTTCGGCAGTGATGCACCCAAGCAGGCGCAGCGACTGGGCAAGGTTCTCTTGATCCCCAAGCTCTTCGAAGGTAGCTCGCGCAACCTCAGCATGCATACTGGCTTCTTCGATGCGGGCGATTTGGCGGTAGGCTTCTGACTGCCAACGGTGTTTCAGCGCCAGTGTGTGGCCCTGAAGTTTGCCCTTGAGCAGCTCCAGATCGGCCAATAGCGCCAGGGGTTCTCGCCCCACTCCACCCGATGTTTGAAGGTAGGAGAACAGGATATTGGCGGCGGCGTCTGGGTCCCCGGCCCCCAAAAGGTTAGTTACACGCTGTCGTACCACGCGACGCGTGCCTGCCAGCGGGTGCTTGGAAAGAGCGTCGGATGCGGCGCGCAGAATGCGGCGACTGTCTTCGCGCTGGGCCAGACGACTCGACAAGTGTTCGAAAAGCAGTGCATGGGGCCAGCCGTATCGGCCAGGGCCGCGGGGGATCAGAATCTCCGCATTCTGCAGACTGAGCATGGCCTCGTCGGCGGGCAATTGCAGCAACGCGAAAAGCGCGTGCAATACGACCCGGCGAATATCGGCACCCAGGGCCGCCGCTGCAAAGGCAGCAATGCGGTGCTCCGCAGGCAGAGCCGCGATGCGACTATCCCAGAGTTCAGCGGTCGTGTGCGGCCGCACCGCAAGAACCTCCGCCGAAACACGATAACGCCCCGCTACCCGGGTCAACTCACCAGCAAGGGCCCAGGCGTGCAGTTGCTGCAATGCAAACAACGGGTTGCCGCGGCTTCTGCGCGCGGATTCTTCCACCGCATCATCGTCGAGTGGCAAGGCAGCGCGAACCAGGGCACACGTAGTGGCACTGTCCATCGGATGCACTTCCAGCACACGTGCATGCATGGCGGCCATGATCGGGTTAAGTTTTTCCGCTAGCCTCGCGTCGAGCTGGTAGTCCTCGTCACGCACGGTAGCCACCATGACAAACCGTTGATCGGCCTCTTCTTCGTGCAAATACGCGAGCCCAGCGATCGTGCTGTCACTGGCGTGGTGCAAGTCGTCCAACCACAGGAAAAGTGGTCTACCGCGCGCGATGCGCTTGAGGGTGTAGCGCATGACCATGCGCCGCGTCTCAGGCGTGTCGAGTGAGAAACGGATTCCGCTTGGCCCTATCGGTTGGTCACTGATTGGCCCCAGCGGTCGCAACCATTCAGCGACACCCGCAACCCAAGTCCTGCCTGCCTTGTCGTTACGGCCTATCTTCCATCGGGCCATCAACGTTCGCTCGATGGTGTCTCGATCCGTACGTTCGAAATTGAAGTACTGGGTGACGGCACCGAGCATTCCATCGAGAGGACCACGGGGTGAACGATAGCGCGCGCGCAGCGGCACCATTGATCCGTTTTCATGGATCGATTCGTACAACCACTCGGCGATGCGGCTCTTGACAACACCAGCAGGACCGATCAGAATATCCAACCGGTGCGCAGCTCCTTGCCCGAGCAGTACCTCTCGACACATTGTCTGCAGGACTTCACGAACGTCTTCGCGCCCAACCAGGGGGCTCGGGCGAATACTCAATAGGCCTGGACTGCGTTCTGCAGAGGCAATGTTGGCAACGTTGACCGGAGCCAGTACGGAAGCCGGCTTTGGCTTGACTGCAGGTTCCTGTTTCCGTGGAAGTGGCGGAAATGCGTAGCTTTCCGGACTGGTGCCACTCGTCGGTTTCCAGCGCTGCCATTCTGCACGCGCTTCGCTGGCGAATTCCCAGCGATCCCAGGGTTGCTTGGCTAGAAGCCGAAGCACGAAGTGAGCGACATCTTGGGGCGCATCGGCACGTAGACGCGGCGCCGAAGGCGGGTCAAAAGCGTGGTGTCTAAGTAGGTCTTTGGACTCACCGGAAAACGGAGCCTTGCCACTGAGGAGTCGGTACAAGATACAGCCGAGCGAGTAGAGGTCGGTGGCACCCGACACATTGTGGCTTTCATGCTGGATTTGCTCGGGTGCCATGTATCCTGGCGTACCAGCGCCCGCATGGGGGGCAAACTCCAGCGCCTTGGAACCATCGAGACGCTCGTCGTGTCGATCTTGTTTCAACCACGCTAGGCCAAAATCCAAGATGTGCACCAAGGGCTGATGCCCGGGTCTCTCCTCGACTAGAATGTTGGACGGCTTGAGATCGCCATGGATGATTCCGCGTGCATGTGCATGCGCAAGACCGCCTAGCATCTGATCCATAATCGACCAGATCAGCGCAAAGCTCAGGCGCGCGTGGGTCAGCTCGTGCAGCGACACGCCGACGGCCAAATCCATAACTAGAAACGGAGAACCGTCCTGCAACTGGCCAAAGTCGCGTGCCCGAACGATGCTCGCATGGTCAAGCGTCGCGAGTGCCTTAGATTCCTTGTAAAACCAGAGGATGTATTCGTTCGCGAGTGGCCCTTCGGGAATGATAACGCGTTTGAGAGCGACTTCGTCTCCGCTGTACGTGTCGTGGCATCGGTAAACGATGCCCATTCCGCCCTCACCAAGTACGTTCAACACGTCGTAACGATCCGCCAGGACTTGCCCAAGCGAGACGCCACTCTGCCGTTCCGTCGATTTGTCGTCGGGGGCTGGTCGCGCAGGCTGCGCAACATTGGCAGCCGATGGAATACTGGGGGGACCGCTGTCGAGTGCAGCCCAGAGATCTGCCTCGGCTTCGACCGCACGCGCGCGGCGCGGGCGTTGCCGACGCGTTGCGGGGTCTGTGGAATCCAGCCACGGCGAGACTTTGTCTGCGGGGCTTTTTGGTTCTGCTCGCACGGCTTCGTGCGTGTGTGAAAGCTTTGGTTCGGCGGGGTTGACCTCGTCGGGCCGCAGCGGCCCTTCAGCAACCGGTGGAGGCACGTGGCCCCTATTGGCGGATTGTTCGGGGTGAATCGATCCGAGCCGAGGCCGTGCTCGGGAAACGCCACCGTCGAAAGTGCCAGGGAGAGCAGCGGGTTGCTGTGCAACCCGGGGCGCAGTTGGTGACCAGGATGGTCCGCCCTCAGGCTCGACTGAGATTCCCCTCTTGGCGCGCGAACCAGCGGATTTCTCGGCAGGCTTTGGCGGCAAGGGCGTCTTTTCGTCCTCGTCAGTCATGAGGCCACGATGAAGACAGCCAGCATCGACGAGCCGTCGACTGGGCACAGCGGATGCGGCGGAAAGGTAAATGCATACTGATGATAGAGACTATCCCCCAACGTCGATAGGCGCTCAACCATTGCGCCGAGGGAGAATATACCCCAAGGGCCGCGGAGTATTCAATTGAGCGCGGGCGCCCAGAATCGCTGCGGCCGGTTCATAGACCTGCTGCCCCGGCGCTTTTCCCCGGTCGCCCTGGGGTTTGCTCCCTTCATGGTGGGCGCTTGCTTTGGTCCGGTTTACCTTTCAACGCAACGATTCCCGAGAGGTGCCGCTGCTTTCGCTAGGTCGACTTCAGTAGACTTCAACTTCCGCCAGGTGGAAGCAGTTCGACGACTTATTCCTTAATTTCACGTACCTAGCCTGCGCACCAAGTCCAGTGGCCGACCACTTGTCGTAGACTTCCTTCTTCTCAGCCACCTGCCGGAAGTTCTGGTGGTCATTGCTCAACTCGATCACCGTTGGAACGGCGCGCTCCGGATACTCAGTCCGATTATACACAACGACCTTGTCGATCTTCTTTGGTGCGCCTAGGTCGATGATAGCCCAGCCGCCCTGACATTCGGTGTGGAACCCTAGATTCGTTCTATCTCCGTCAACCAGTAGCGTGTGGTCCTCACCGGCGCCGGGATACTGACTGCTAACCTCTACG